>JALSPV010000103.1 GCA_026985775.1 Candidatus Aenigmatarchaeota archaeon | reverse complement strand
AAGGTATGTTTTCTCTCACAAGCGTCGCAGGACCTATCAAGCATCTGCATCCTATATGTATACCGGGCATTATGCTGCAATTTATACCAATTCGTGTATCTTTTCCAACTACACCACCAAAGCTCTTTCTTCCCGTATCAATTTTCCTTCCTTTAACGACAGCCTTTATGCTTTCTCTATCTAATCTGACATTTGCAAAAACAGTACCAGCCCCTACTTTTACACCTTCTGCAAGAATAGTATCTCCAAAATATCCAGAATGGACATGGACGTTATCGAGAAAAACACTCCTTGCTATTTCGCTGTTTGCCCCTGCTATACATTCATCTCCTAAATGACTCGCTCTTACCAAAGCATTGTTTCCTACTATAGTATTTCTTCCTATGTAGCAAGGACCTTTGATTACAGCGTTTTCAAAAATCTTTACACCAGGCTCTATGATTACCTTTCCTTCTATTACAGCTTTTTCAGAAATATTTGCGTTTTCAGAGATTTTTGCATCTTCAAAAACATAATCAATAAGATTTATTGTAAAATCAAGAAGATGCCACGTGTATTTTAAGGAAACTGTAGACTTTTCAGTTATGACAACCTCTACGTTTTCGTTTTTCAGCATCTGGTCAAGTGCATCTTCATAAGAGTAATGGTGTTTCTCAACCTTTTTGTGATAATCAAAGAATTTCTTTGAAAGAAGATAAATACCCATAACTCTTATGTTACTTGGCTCTTTCCCTTTTTCAGGTTTTTCTATTATTCCCTTTGCTTTTCCATTCTCGAAAACAAATACGCCATAATTCCAGGGTTCGTCTGTTTCCTTTCCAAGAAGTATGGCGTCAGCATGTGTTTTTTTAAGTCTTTCAATTAAAGGAATGACGAATTCATGTGCATCAAAATGGTTTGGGTTTAAGACAAGAAAATAATCATCTATAAATTTTTTTGCTTTTTCAACCGCATTTCCCATTCCTTTGGCTTCTTCTTGAATTACAAACTTTATGGAAATTTTTTCTGGGAGCGCGTAATTTCCAAGTACTTTTTCAACATCTTTTTTCGGGCTTTGAATCACAACGAAATCTTTTAATCCGGCTTTTACTAGGCTTTCGATGGTCCAAAGAATTATTGGTTTTCCGCAGATTTTCAACGTGCTTTTATGCCTATCTTCGCTCAATGGCCAGAAACGAGAACTTTCTCCTGCCGCAAGTAAAACGGCCTTTATGTTCATTTATTTCACCCCAAGGAAATATGCTCTGTTTGAATTAACCGTATATTTTTCAAAATTCAAGCCACCAAAAACATAAACTTTTTTGAAACCACATTTCTTCATCAATTTCTTTACTTCAGAAACTTTGAAGAGACCGTGCTCATGTATATCGATTTCAAAATCTACCTTACCCTTTTCTTTGAAAAAGTACATCATAACATTTCTCACCGTATTTTCCTTTTCTCCCTTTTCCAACTGAGAAATTCTGACTATTTCCAAATCTCCATGCTCAAAAACCCTAAGCCACTGATTTCCTATTCTCTTCTCTAAAAATTTCTTAGGGGGCATGTCAAATACAGTAATGCCACCCTGCTTCAAATGTGTGTAAAAATTTTTCAGTGTGTTTTCAAGCTCTTTTCTGTTAAGATTGTAATTCATCGAAGTAAAAGCGCAAACTATAACATCGAAGTTCTTACCAAGAGAAAAATCCTTCATATCCGCTACGTAAAAATTTGCTTTTATTTTTTTCTTTGCTATTTTTATCATTTCATTACTTAAATCTAACCCAGCAACATTAAAACCTAGTTTTTTGAGTCTTCTCAATAATTCGCCCGTTCCGCATGCAACTTCAAGTAAATCCTTTCCTTTACTTTTACAGAATTTCTTATAAGCTTCGAAAACGAATTGTGCATATTTCTCGTGAAATTCTCGAAATGTCTGTGAATAAATCAGATCGTAAAATCTTGCCAAGTTCTTGTAAAGTTTCATTGCGCTTTGCATCTTACCACACCAAAGCTTTTAT
>JALSPV010000102.1 GCA_026985775.1 Candidatus Aenigmatarchaeota archaeon | reverse complement strand
ATGAGGATAAGAGGAAGGGTTATGGTAAGGAAAGATATAGCCGATACTCTAGCCATGCTAAGGTTGCACCGCAAACATCATTGTGTTCTGGTAAAACCCACCCCAGCAATGGAAGGTATGCTAAGGAAGGTTAAAGATTACGTTACTTGGGGGGAAATTTCTGAAAAAACACTGAAATATCTTCTCAAAAAACGCGGAAGAAAACTTGGAGACAACAGGTTGAGTGATGAAGAAGTGGAAAATGCCTTTAAATCGCTTATAGAGGATGGAAGTCAAAGGCAACCATCAAGAATTCTAATGGAGCTTGGTATCAAGCCTGTCTTTCGCCTTTCACCGCCTTCGAAGGGATTTAAAAAGAGCATAAAGCAGTACTATCCAAAAGGGGAGCTCGGTTACAGAGGAGAAGCTATCAACGAGCTTCTGGAGAGAATGATATGAAGATTATTTTTTTGGAAGAATTTTTGAGAAAAAAAGAATTGTGGGAAGTGCTTAGAAGCGCTATAGTAGTTTATCCTACGGATACTGTTTATGGAATAGGTTGCAATGCTGAATGTGTTGAACTAGTCGAAAAAATTTACGAGATAAAGAAAAGGCCTAGAGATAAGCCGCTATCTATCATCGCCCCTGATTTTGAATGGATCGCTAAGTTTTGTGTTGTAAAAGATTTCGAAACATTGAAAAGATTTTTACCCGGAGCTTATACAGTTATCCTGAAAAAGAAAACCCCAGAATTTCTTTCTCATCTTGCAAAAGGTGAGAACATAGGAATAAGGATAATTTCACATCCCTTACAAAAAGTTTTTGAAACATTATACTTGCCCTTTGTGACAACTTCTGCTAACATCTCTGGCGAAAAGCCAG
The DNA here is from genome assembly GCA_026985775.1 of Candidatus Aenigmatarchaeota archaeon. Classification (GTDB taxonomy): domain Archaea; phylum Aenigmatarchaeota; class Aenigmatarchaeia; order Aenigmatarchaeales; family SZUA-1535; genus SZUA-1535. The sequence continues at coordinate 1,182 of JALSPV010000102.1, read as the reverse complement.
CTAAAAGAATTGATGAAATCCCAGAAGAAGTTTTGGAAAAATGTGATTTGATAATAAACGGTGGTGAACTTCCAGGTAAGCCTTCTACAATAGTTTATCTTACAGATGAGGAGATGAAATTTGTGGAAAGATAAAATTTGAATGGCGCCGGGGCTGGGAAATTCGTTGATGGATGATATAATAGGTTGCCTGTACTACCTATATTTCGAACCCAGGCGGCCTTACGGCCACGTGCTCTCCAGGCACGCGCCCTACCACTAGGCGACCCCGGCCTATGATGAAATTGGTGGAAAGAGATTAAAAAGTTTTGAAAAATCTTTAAGAATATTTAAAAGCAGACAGAATTTTATGTTTGAAACTCTTCGTATTGGCCTTGCACTCGCAGGTGGAGTAATTTGTGGTATATATGATCTTAAAACCTCCAACATGCTTGACTTCGTTGCATGGATTTTGATAGGAGCAGGGATAGCGCTAAATATTTTTGAATTTCTAATTACAGGAAATACATTTCTTCTTTACTGGTCATTTTTGGTTATAGGGTTCTTCACACTTTTTTCGCTCTTTATGTATCGTCGCGGTTACTGGGGAGGTGGAGATGGAGAAATGCTCGTTTCATACGGAGCTCTTTTACCTTATACAACAGCGAAACTCTGTAACATATGCTTTCCGCTTTTCCTTTTCATGAACATTTTTCTTGTTGGCGGAATTTATTCTCTTGTTTACGGTTTTGTCAAGATTGTAAAGGATAAAAAGATGTGGAAAAAAGCGAAAAAAGAATTTGCCGGGCTCAAGAAGTACACATTTTTATCTTTGCTTATTTTCTTAGCGACTTTTCTCGGTTTGTTTTACTTTGAGCAAACGTTGCCAGTAAAACTTTCTCTACATCCTCTGGCCTTTATGCTCTTACTTCTTCTTTTCTACAAACCGGCTATACAATTCGCAAGATTCGTTGAGAAGAACTGCTTTTTGAGGAGAATTTCAACAAAAAAACTAAAAGAAGATGATGTTTTAGGTGAAGATATACCAGAACTCGGTTTAAAGGCACGAGAAATTCGCGGTTTAACAAAAGAAGAAGTTGAAAAAATAAAGGCAGTAAGAAAATACGTTACGATTAAAGATGGTGTTCGGTTTATTCCGGTTTTCCCACTCGCACTTATTCTTACGCTTTTTGGATTTCCTATA
>JALSPV010000101.1 GCA_026985775.1 Candidatus Aenigmatarchaeota archaeon | reverse complement strand
CTATGAAAAAATTTACCGAATAAAAGAACTCTTCCTCTACTCCATTAAAACAGAAAATTTATCGCTTTTAACCGCAACTCAGGATTATAAAGATTGGAAATCAAAAAATTTACAACTTTATCCTCGGAAGAATCTTGGTAAAGATGAACGCATTTTTTTAAAAAAGTGTTTTGAATTTTTTGGAAAAACTTCTTCAAAAGAATTTGAAAGTTGGTTACATATTTACTTAATTTTACAAAATATTTTCCTTAAGAATTTAGTTCAATGTCGAAATTTGAAAGGATTTGAAAGGTTTGATTTCTTTTCTCACTCACCCATCAGGGACGCGATAGAAAAAGAAATTGTCCCTAGGTTATTTCAAGCCTGGAGTATAGGTGGTGTTTCTTTGTTGGAGGTAAGAATTGCTCCTAAGGATACACTTATTGAGATGTATACCAAATTAAAAAACTTAACAACTTCATTGAAAAAGTGCTCAAAAATTGTTTATAAAAACTACTTAAAAAATCCTTCTGTATCTCCAGAAAAATTGAGGCTCTGGAATATTGGAGTTGTTCTTCATTTTATTAAGGAGAAAGATAACATTAAGATTAATTCTAACTGGGAAATAGTGCCATGCCGACATTTTCGTTTAAGAAAGAAGTTGTGGAAACAAGCAAGAATTATTTCTTATCTTCTTCAGAAATATCCGATAAATTTATTTCCTGAAAGTCGGATGATTTGTGGGCTTGACGCAGCAAATAATGAGGTATTAGCAGGTCCAGAGGTTTTTTCTCCGGTAATCAGATGGCTAAGATATACTGTATGGCAAAAGGAAGGGAGGCATCCTCTCCGTCTTACCTATCATGTGGGAGAAGAGTTCAGACACATCCTTTCAGGAATTAGAGCTATTGACGAAGCCATACGATTTTTTAAGATGCACACAGGTGACAGATTGGGGCATGTCCTTGCTTTAGGAATCGATCCTTTTCTTTATGTGAAAAGGACTGCTAAAGAAGTCTTTCTACCACGTGGTGAGTGGCTTGACAATCTGGTATGGTTTCAGCACCAGTTAAAAGAACTGCGGAATTTTGAAAGTCTGATTCTTACTCTTGAAGAAGAGATTACTTTTTTATCTAAAGACATTTATGGAGAAAAACTTCCAGTTGAATGGTTGTGGTTAAGCTGGAAGTATCTTCGCCGGGAAACCCCTGAAAAATTTCTTCTTACAGAACTTCCCCACTGCTGGCGAGAAGAGGCTAAAGAGAAAGTAGGAGACGATGTCTATAGAATATGGGAAAAGTATCACTTTGATCCCTCTACGCGAAAAAAGTATGACGAATTCATTGTCGTAAATGTAGACACAAAATGGTGCGAAGCTATTAGAGCTGTGCAGAAAAAATTGCTTTCTGAAATAATACAAAGGGAACTAGTTATTGAAGTAAATCCTTCCTCAAATTTATCTATAGGACTGTTTTCGTGTTTAAAAGAGCATTCTATTTTTAGATGGTTTCCTCCTCATAGAGAAAAAGGAAAAAGTTATCCTTGGGTGGTAGTTGGTAGCGATGATCCTGGAATTTTTTATACAGAACTGTGGTATGAATATATTTTTTTGGCAAGAGCCGCAAAAGAATTAGGTTATACGCAACATGAAATCTATTCTTGGCTTGAAGAATTAAGAAAAACAGGATTTGTTTTTAGTTTTGTACCTCGGGAAGACAAGCACAAATGGTACTAGAAGAATTTGGCTTCCAGCGTAATCCATACTACTGGACACTTTTGGGGAGTTCGCTAATAAGTTCGCGAGTATTTTAGATTTTTTTTGATAAATGTTATACTATTTTGCAGACATTGAACAGGAAATTTGTTTTATAAATAAAAATTTCTGAAATAATTAAAACAGGAAAACCCATGTAAGTTTGCTGTACTGGAGACTATCATGGTAAAAAAAGATGTATTTACTGCCTTTGAAATTTTACTTGAGGAAATAGAAATGGTTATTGCCAATCTAAAAGAGGAAGCTGCTATTGCTCTTCAAAAAAGTGAATATGATAAAGCAGAAAAAATAATAGAGAATA
>JALSPV010000100.1 GCA_026985775.1 Candidatus Aenigmatarchaeota archaeon | reverse complement strand
GGATAAACGAATCTGAACCAGAATTTGAAATAATTATTTTTTATGTAATATAATCTCTTTTTAGATCTGTTACTTTCAGTAATTGGTAATTCATATCCAATAAGGTCTAAATTTTGCAATATTTCAATATATCTGGAAACAGCTGATTTATCTAAGCCAGTTTCATTTGCAATTTCTCCCATTTTTCTTTTTCCTTCGGAAATAGCTCTTAAAATCAACATATAATTTCTTGGCTCCCTAAATTCTTGTCTCAACAAAATTTCAGCTTCCTCGTAAAAAACCCTCCCTTCCAAAGGAACTGTTCTTTTATGTTTTCAAATACGCCTTTATTCTTCTCGAACTTCAGCAAATAAAATGGAATGCCTCCAACAACCGCATAAGTATATAAAATCTCCTCAAAATTGTAATTTGGTAAAAAATTTCCAATATACTTTATATCCATCTCAGAAACTTTCCATTGAGCCGTTCTCCTTCCATACAAAGGGCTTCTATATCCTAAGACTTCGGTTTCCATCATACCTATACTTGAGCCGCAAAGAATCAGCATCGCTTTAGTATTTACTAGAATCTCGTCCCAAATTTTTTGAAAAACCGAAACAATGTCTCTATCAATCTCTATTAGATATGGAAATTCATCAAACACGATTACTAATTTTTCCTTAATAAGTTCGTTTTTTAGCATCTTAAAAAGAGCTTCAAAGTCTTTTACCTCAACACTTTTGAGCCAGTCTATTTCTAAAGCTTCAGCTAAAATCTCTTTAAATTTTTCAATATTTTTTTGTAGTGTTGTTCTTTCACAAAGATAATACGCATGTTTTCTTCTTTTTATAAACTGTTTAATAAGTTCGGTTTTTCCAATTCTTCTTCTCCCGTAAATAACTATTAAACTCGCTTTCTCATCTTTGTAGTATTTTTCTAGAAACCTTAGCTCTTCTTCTCTGTTCACAAATAGTTGATTCATAATTATTATACTTTACTATCAACATTTAAATGTTCATGACAGGAAATCGACAGCTCTTCTGAAATCAACAATCTCAGAACAATTTCCTTTAACAATGCTATGCTCTCTTCCTTCTTTCAATGCTCTGAAAAACATGCACTTATCAGAAACAAACTCTTCCCTTAGCGCAGCAGATTTAAACTCTATAACATATTTTGCAAAGCTCGTTACAACTTCTGCTTTTTTCTCCGCAGGAGTTATTTTTATCTCTACCATTTCATAAGGCGAAACGAACTTGAGGTAATTAACACCTTTTTCTATTTTTCCTGGCAAATTGATTTGGAAAGAAGTGTTGTCTATTTCTACTTTCTTAAGAGTGACCGAAAAGAGAACAATCTCGCTTTTCCAGGATTTCTTACATATTTTTACCGTCCCGTAAAACGCACATACTTTATGCACACCATCTCCTACAAAAATCTTTGTGAAAATTTCACCCGGAACAATTATTGCGCTCTTGCTATTTACTCCTTTTCTTTCCAGAACAAACGTGTAGTTTCCTTCCTTTCCGGAAAAACTTTTATTTTCGGGAAATACGAGAGAAAAACTTGCAGCCTTTCCTGTGCAGGAAATGAAATATTCGTTTTCAGAAATTCTTTTTACCAAAAGAACATCGCAAGTAGAATTGATAATCCTTACATCTTTCGGAGCGCTTATTACCGGTTTTATACATGCTGCTGCAAGATAGCCTGCTTTTTCTGTGTAACCATCGGAAAGGTTTTGAGAAAATTTACCAGAGCCACTTGCATCTGTGAAAGCCATTTCTCCTTCTGCCACAACGCGTGCGTTTTCAACAAACCTTCCTTTGTCATTCAAAACAACAGCCGTTGCGTTGAAAATCAAGCACCTTAATTCACTTGGTCTTTCGACAACAAAGAAAAAGCTGTCCTCGGAGCTTTTCATTTCCCACGTCCCGTTTTCATGTGGATAAAATGCCCTTCCCGTGGTTACGGTGTAAATTTTGCCGGAAGGAGAAATTAGCGTTATATTCGCTTCCCTCCCGCTCAATGTCGAGAAAACAATTTTACCTCCGCTGTTTATGAAAAGCTTTGAAGGCAGTACAAGCTCGGCTTTTTTGTTCTTTACGGTTTTTACACCTAAC
>JALSPV010000099.1 GCA_026985775.1 Candidatus Aenigmatarchaeota archaeon | reverse complement strand
ATTAGCTCGCCGAACTTAAAGATATCCATCCTTTTTGCAGCTTTTAAAGTCGCTATCCTATCAGAAAAATCTTCCTCTATTGTAAGAAGCTTAAGCACATCGCGAAATTCAAAACCAGAAACAAGCTCTGCGAGAATCAAAAATACTTCGCGATTCGCAAACCGCAAATGTGCAGTATCAGCTACTATACCCGCTACAATGAGCTTTCTCTCAAGCTCTGAAAAATTATAGCCAAGTGCTTTTAAAATGCGATAAACCAATATACAAGTCGCTTTTGCACTGCTATCAACAATTTCCATTTCAGCATGCAAATCGCCCTTTTCGTGGTGGTCTATTAGCAAATGTATTTTTTCGAGGTTTTTTGCGGTTTTTATCTGCTCTTTCGAAGAAGTGTCGAGAACAAAAACAAGCTCGTACGCGCTGCAATCCGGATCTATTTCTATTTCCTCATTAATCAGAGGAAGTATATTTCTTGTTTGTTTCGCAAGGGATTCACAGCTTGCTATTTTTACGGTGTTTTTTCTACTCAAAAAGTTTTTCAAAACCCACGCAGAGCACAGAGCGTCTGCATCTGCATTGTGGTGAGTTAAAAGAAGTATTTTCTTTCCTTCAAGCGAAGAAAGGAACTCGAGTATTTCCTGCATAGGATATTATTCTCTCCGTTTGCTTATGAAGGTTACATTCAGATTTTCCTTTTCAATTTCAAGTACGGCAAAAGAAGGGTTTGGTAAAACACCTTCTCCTGAAATCACACCATTAAATGAACCCGGGTTTAAAAGGTAACAATTTCCCATAAAGCAGAAAAATGGTGTGTGGGTATGACCAAAGAGAATAATATCTGGTTTTTTATCCCTCCAAAATGCGTAAATACCATAAGGATCTCCGCGAGGGTATATTTCGTTTGAATGAAAAACAGCAATTTTCCAACCCTTTATTTCCAACTCCAAACGGAGAGGAAGGTTTATTTCTGCACCATCAACGTTTCCACATACACCCTTAAATTCTGTTATTTTTTCAAGCTCCTTTATTACACTTTGTGAAATATAATCACCTGTACCTATTATAAGTTCAGGTTCGGTCTTTTTGAGTTCTTCGAAAAGAATAAGAGAAGAGCAGCGCTGCGGATAATGAAAATCTCCAACAACAGCTATTCTCATTTACTATCACTCACTTCTCTTTATCTCACTATATCCGCACTTACCGCAGGTTACTCTGTTCTTGTGTTCTGCAAGGAAATAACCAGGACCACACCTTGGGCAAAACCTACCTAAAGGTATTGCTTTACCTCCCTCTACTTTATATTTCTTCCAGCGCTGCATGTTTTTATGCTTCGACTTGCTTATCTGCTTTTTCGCCATCTTCTTCACCCTTCTTTACAATTGCTTCATCCCATATTTTTGCCCATACTTTTCCAGATGGATAACCCAAATCTGAAAGTACCTTAGAAACCTCAATCCTTTCAGGTTCTACAGCATATTTTTTCGCAATAAACTCGCGTATTTCTTCTTTTGAAGGTGTTGCATTACCTTCATAATCTATTCTAATTATAAGTTCCCTCCTTTTCAAAAGCCTGTTATCAAAGTCCTTGAGTACTTCAATCACCTTCATATCTTCAGTAAGATATCGCAAAGCAATTTAAAGTTTTTGCTGAAACAGATTTAAATACATGCTCGTAAATAATAAACTGTGTGGGAGGCTAGGCCGGGGGGTTAGGGGGTCCCCTGTAACCGGAAATCCCCCTTATGCCGGGGCCGAAGCTCGAGGGCGGCCGGAGTTGCGGGAAAAGTCCTGAGATTGCAGCAATGAGTTCCCGTCCTGCGGAGTTCCTGTTTGTGGTGAACCGGTCAGGCCCGGAAGGGAGCAGCCGTAAGCCACAGACAGGAATGTTCGCGGGGGTGCGGGAATGAGTTGCGTTTCAGGGTTGCTTTTCCCGCAACTTCCGGTCCACCGAGGGCGCGCCTCCTGCACACTATTTGTAGAAGGGGGTGAGAAATCACGAGAAGAAAAGTTGTAAGCTACGAGGCACTTATGGTTGTAGGAACAATAATGTTTATTCTTGGGATTGTTGTTTCCAACACAATTGCGCAGGTGTTTACACCTTTTGTACATAAACAAATCTCTCAAGTAAAGCCCTTGCAGAAAAGTGTTAAAGAAAAAATAGTAAGACTCCCTGTTTACATATATAAAGAAGCTGGTGTAAATAAAACAGCATTAAATCTTCTTGCTGTAAGTTCTTCTGGAGGGGGTGAAGTAATTCCGCTTGAAGTTGAGGTGCGTCCTGGAAATGGTAAAATTCTTGCAAATATAGATAACCTCGTTTTCTGGATAGATACGCAAGAATCTATAAGAATAGCAAGAGACGTTGCAGCAAATATTACGGGAAGGAACCCAAAAACATTTGATGTAATTTACAGTCTTAAATCGAATGCCTCTATAGTAGGCGGTCCTTCCGCGGGTGCGGCATTTACAATCGCAACAATAGCGGCGCTTCTGAACATTTCTCTCAATTCTTCTGTGGTAATAACAGGAACTATAAATCCAGACGGAAGTATAGGTCCTGTTGGAGGCATTTTAGAAAAAGCAGAAGCTGCAAAGGAGGTTGGGGCAAAACTTATGCTTGTACCCAAAGGAGAGGGAAAAGTAGTGAGGCTCGTTCCCATTGAAAAATGCGTAAAAAGACCAGATTTCATATTTTGTGAAACCACATATAAGAAAAAACTCATCGATATATCAGAAAAAGTTGGTATAAAAGTTGTAGAAGTTTCAAACATTTATGAGGCAATGAAATACTTTTTTGGTGATATAAAGTGGATAAAGAAGAATTCAACGATATAATAATATCTGTTGCAGCACTAACTTTCGCTTTTGCTATTTTGATGGGAAACGGGAATCCATTGTTTATTCCCTACACAATTCTTCCGAGTTTCTTAGCTGTAATACTCTGCTTCTTTCCTCATGAACTTGCTCACAGAGCTGTTGCAAGACATTTTGAATTTTATGCCCGCTACATAATGTGGCCTTTAGGACTTTTTCTTGCAATCATTTCGGCATTTCTTGGGTTTCTTTTTGCGGCACCAGGTGCTGTTTATGTTTATCCTTACAGTACGAGGTTTGCCTTTCAGGTTGTTCCTATGACCAGAAGAGAGAATGGATTAATCTCCCTTGCAGGGCCTGCAACAAACATGCTCATAGGATTTTTGATGCTCGTGCTGTACTATTTTACAAACTTCTCGCTCTTTGCGTGGATAGCATCGCTTTCTTTCTGGTTCGCAGTTTTTAATCTAATTCCTTTTCCACCACTTGATGGAAGCAAAGTATTTGCGTGGAACATGAAAATATGGGCATGCGTATTCTTTACCGCATTAATAGGATGGAAATTAGTATGAGGTGGATTGTAAATGTTGCTGAAAAAAAGTGAAAAAAATATTGCACTTTTTATCGACGGTCCAAATATGTTGAGAAAGGAATTTGGTTTTGGTCTCAATGATATAGTGAAAAAGGCGAAAAAATACGGAAGAATTGTTGTTGGAAAGGTTTTTCTAAATCAGTATGCACCAGAAAAGCTGATAGAGGCGGTAGCAAATAACGGCTTAGAACCTGTAATAGCTCTTGGAGAAAAAGATGATGTAGACGTTGATGTTGCTCTTGCTGTGCACGCTATGGAGGTTGCATTTGATCCAAAAATTGAAATAGTAATCATTGCAACGAGAGATGCGGATTTCATGCCCTTAATTCAGAAACTGAAAGAAAAAGGAAAATATACCGTGCTGATAGCAGGAAAGGATGCACTCGGAACTTCTTTGAAAAAAGCCGCTGACAAGGTAGAGCTGTTAAAATAAAAACTTGGAAGAAAACGGTCTTTGGATAAAGCGCACTATGGCACTAAAACCTAAACAGAAACCGACAATCACTATAATGACTTTGTTAAAGTTTGTTTGTTGGAAAAGCTATTTGATATCATAGCTTATATTCTCCTCGAAAGCGCAGATTCTTCGTTTGGATAAACTATTACACCGTTCTCTGTAATTTTGTAAGGATGTATTCTTTGTGAGTGTTGGGTAAAACGCATTTTCCATACTGTAATGGCTCTTGCAAAATAAGAGTTAACACGTGTATAGTAGAGAACTATAACTCCATCTGCAAGAAATTCTTCTACACCAAATCTTGAAAGCTGTATTTGTTCAGGAGGTATTTCAGATGTCAAAATAGTTGTACAACCAAGTTTGTATAAATTTAAAACGAGAAGGTATATACTTCTTCTAACTTCTGCTGGATCGCGAATGTACATTCCTATTGCAGAAACAGAATCTATAACAAGTCTTTTGGCATTTACTTCCTTTACAGAGCTTGAGATAAGCTCTATTATATCTTCTATATGAAATGGGTCGTATCTTATCATGTCGATTTTTCCTTCTTTCTCGGGCTTATCAAAATCCCAGCCAAAAGATCTTGCAGTTTTTTTAACTTCCTTTATCGGTTCTTCGAAGCTAATATAAACACCGTTTTCTCCGCGCTGAATTCCGTGCCAGAGAAATTGCAGAGAGGATATTGTTTTTCCTGTTCCACATGTACCAGAAAGTAAGATGACAGAACCCTTTGGAAATCCACCGCCTATGAGCTCGTCTAATCCCGGTATTCCCGTAGAGATACGCTCTATTTTACTTTCTTTTTCATTCAAAAGCGTTTGTTCCACAAGGTAAGGTCTTGCTCTTTCGAGATAGAACATTCCCCCCCCCTATTTTATTCCAGCTTTTTTTAATATTTCTTTTGGATCTTTATAATATGTTGTAATTATTCTTGAGACTTTATCATATCTTCTTATACTATTCTGGCTCATCCATATCAAAAGTTTTTTTCTTCTTTCCATCTCGATCTCTATTTCACGAACATTTTTTCCGCTTATTTTCGAGATTTTATGAAGGACCCATAAATAAGAGTTTTTCTCGAAATTATCTATTCCTGGAAGCCATGTAAAAGCACGATTTACTCTCGCTGCTCCTGTTTTCGGATCTATGCTTTCAAGCTCATCAATTTCTTTAACCTTCCTAGAAGTCTTTCCTATTCTTGTTGTGTGGATCATGAAAATCATTATATCTAATGTTTCTATTAGAGTAGGAGAAAGATTTATTGGTGGGGTTTCGAGACGGTAAATTACATCATCTACCTTTCCGGCATGCATTGTTCCAAAACATGCATGTCCAGAAGCCATGCCTTGAAACATTACATATGCTTCTTTTCCTCGGATCTCACCGACTATAACATAATCTGGGTTCTGACGGAAAGAAGCTTTCAGTAGATCAAAAAGAGTAACCTCTCCGTATTTTGTCCCTTCCTTTCCCGGTAAACCAAACCCAGAACGAGAAACAGCTGGAATCCAGTTTTCGTGTGGAAGATATAGCTCTCTCGTATCTTCTATAGAAACTATCTTAGCTTCTGGTGGAATAAAGAGAGAGAGTGCATTCAGAAGTGTTGTTTTTCCGGATCCTACACCTCCGCATATTAGCATCGAAAGCTTGTGTTCAACAGCCAACCACAAGTAGGCAAGCATATCTGGAGAGAGTGTTCCAAATTCCATAAGTTCAATGGGAGAAAACGGGTTTTTACGGAATTTTCTTATTGAAAATGTTGGACCGTTTGTGGTAACATCCTCTGCTAAAGTTGCCTGTACTCTGCTACCGTCTGGAAGAGTTCCATCAAGCAACGGTTCTGCGTAGCTTATATATCTTCCACACCTTTCGGCAAGCTTTATTACAAATTCTCTCAATTTTTCTTTGTCTTTGAAAACTATGTCTGTTTTCATTGAGCCGAATTTTTTGTGAATTATATATACAGGTATGTTAACGCCATCACAACCAATATCTTCTATGTAAGGATCGTGTAGTAGCGGTTCTATTTCATTAAACCCGATAAAATCCCGGAAAATGTAGTAAAGGAGCTTCATGTATGTTTTTTTATCCATATGGATGCGTAATTCCTTTATTATTTTTTTTACAAGGGATTCTATGTACTTTATAGTTTCTTTACTTCCCTTAATTTTACTCCTGCTTACATCTAAAATTTCAAAAAGCGCTTCTGAAATTTCGTATAATTTTTTCTTATCTTCTTCGGAAAGTCTCGGTTCAATAACATGATAAACAAGCATTTTTTCCTCTTCATGCCATTTTATTTTCGCATATGTATATGGTTCAAGTAGCGGATATCTTATGTTTATTTTTCTTATATTCTTGAAACTTGGAAGGACTATGAGCCTTGGTGTAAAAATTTCAAATTCCCATTCATCTACGTTTTTCTCGGTTTTTTTTGAAGAATTAACACCCTTTTTAAAAAATGAAAAACCCAGCAAACGCGAGCACCCGTTTACACCTCTTTTAGGTGTTTCTTTCTCACAGTTTTTCCCGGTTGAATTATTCCATGAAACCTAGCGCAAGATGGGCACACATAGATTTTTTGTCTGAAAACATGAATCAGTCTTTTGTCAACTTGTTGGAGAATAAAAGAATCTGTAATTCTGAAACCTTTGTAAGTTACGATTGCCTTGTACCTTGGTACTTTTCTTCCACAAAAACCGCAGAGTACAGTTGATTCCTTTCCACGAGTTTTCGTATGCTCGTATTTTCTTGTATAGGGGGCTTCGCTTACAGGCATCTACATCACCTCCTTAGACATATTTCTTGAATAGGAAAAATAAAAAGTTTTAAGGTAGGGAAATGTATACATACTATGTTCAAATGCGAGGTTTTTGTAAAAAACTATCTCCATGCGCTTCGTGCACTTGTTGCAAAGAAAATGATAGAAGTACATGGATATACACAGCAGGAAGTGGCAGAAAAACTCGGGATTACACAACCAGCAGTTTCACATTATCTTAGAGAGGCTCGTGGGAAAAGGGCAAAAGAGCTTGAAAAAAACGAAAAAATAATGGTTCTTGTAGAAGAACTTGTAGGAAAGTCCACGAGGAGCGAGTTTTCTTATGAGGATGTAAAAGCATTCTTTTGCAATGCTTGTAAACTTCTTCTTTCAAGAGAAAATGTTGAAAATATTAAAAAATAAGAGTGCAAAACACACAAAAACTTATCTCTCAAGGACAATTTCTATTGTGGAAACATTTACCTTTTCTCCTTGCTGGTTTGTCATTTCCTCTGTAGAGATTTTAATGTCTCTTACTTTCACATCTGTGAAGAATTTGTTTCTTACTATTTCTGCCACATCTACAGCTCTGCTGATGCTTTTGCCTCTTGCTCTAAGTATTACTTCCTTTTTACCGTCATTGAACTGTGTTATTATCGCAAGTACATAAGCCATGGGTGGTTTTTTCCCAACAAAGATTACATTGTCTCCACTGTTTTCTGCCATTTTACCACCTCTCTGGAGTTTTTGTAGGTGTCCTATAAGACTTTGAAAAGATTACTTATAAAGGTTTTTGTGGTGTTTTTGTTTTATAAAGTTTAGGAAAAAACTTATAAACAATGTTCAGAGAATTTATCAAAGCAGAGGAAGAAAATGGGAATGTAATAACATTTTCAAAAGAAATTTCCACTGAAAGAGAAATAGCCCCGCTTATAGCAAAAACCGAAGGTAAGATCTGTGTCTTCAAAAATATAAAAGGTTATACAAATACATGCGTTGTTGCTGGAATAGCCTCGTCCCGAGAACTTATAGCCAGAACAATAGGGGCAGAAAATAAAGAAAAAATAATTCCAAGAATGCTTGAGTGCATGGAAAAATCGAAGAAATACAAAAAAACATCTGATGCTCCTTTTTTTGAGAACGAGATTAAAAATCCCGAGATAATAAAACACATTCCTCTTATAAGATTTCACGGTAAGGAAAGCCCATTTTACACTTCTTCGACAATAGTTTGTGCAAGAACGGAAAACGGAGAACTTAACTATTCTTTCCACAGAATGAAGCATCTTGGCGGGAATAAATTTGTTATAAGGATAGTTCCTGGAAGGCATCTCTCAACGATTTTCGAAAACTCCAAAAAAGATCTAGAGGTTGCTGTTTTTTGTGGTGTGCATCCTGCTGTGGAGATAGCGGCAGCGAGTTCATTGCCGTTTAACACAAATGAAATGTTCTTTGCAAACGCACTCCTTGATAACATGCTTGAATGTGTTGAGCTAGATGGCTTTGATATCCCTTCTCATGCAGAAGTGGTGATGATTGGAAAAATAAAGAAAAACGAGCTTGCTGAGGAAGGACCTTTTTTAGATTTAACAGAAACATGGGATATTGTGCGCGAGCAGCCAGTTTTTGAGGTCGAGAAACTTTATTTCAGAGAAGATCTCATGTACAGAACAATTCTTCCGGGCGGCGAGGAACACAAACTTTTAATGGGCATTCCTCAGGAACCGAGAATTTACAAAATAGTCTTCAACACTATTCCGAGAGTTAAGAATGTTGTTCTGACACCAGCAGGCGGATGCTGGCTTCATGCAGTTGTGAGCATAGATAAAAAAGTGGAAGGAGAAGGAAAAAACGCTGGTTTAGCTGCGCTTGCCGCTCATCCTTCATTAAAGCGCGTGGTAGTTGTGGATGCTGACATAGATGCTACGAATGAGCGCGAAGTAGAATGGGCAATAGCTACTCGCGTACAGGCAGAAAAAGACGTGATAATAATCCCAGATGCAAAAGGTTCTTCCCTTGATCCTTCTCAGGACTATACAAGAAAAACAACAACAAAATGGATAATAGACGCTACAGCTCCCGTTAATAGGAAAGAGGAATTCAAAAAAGTTAAAATTGCAAGTGATGAAATAAACCCAAGTGATTACTTATGAGGTTTGAAGAAGGTAAAGGTAAACTAAAGGTCTTTGGAGAAGTGTTTTTCCTTGGCAAAGATTTGATAATACTTCTCGGAGGAGGCGAAAAACCACATGTTGGAAGTGTTGCAATAGCTCTACCAAGAAAAAGTTTGAAAGAAAAGGAAAAAACAAGCTGTACATCTTCTGTTTACAATCTTCTTGGTCACAAGGATGAAGTAATAGTAAGGATGCTTGCCGAAAAGGTATGTGTAGCGCTAAACAAAGTCGTCGTTTGTGCT
>JALSPV010000098.1 GCA_026985775.1 Candidatus Aenigmatarchaeota archaeon | reverse complement strand
GCTTTTTCATTTATTTTCCCTCCTTCCATCCCTTTTGCTTTGAGTTCCTCCATCTTTTTTTCTATCTGTTCTCTCCTTGTTGAAAACCCTTTCAACTGTTCCTGCGTAAAACCTTTAATTTCAAATGTTCCATCTTTTCTCCATTCAATCTTATAGCCTAGCTTTGTCAGGGAATTTGCAAGTTCTTGCCTGTATACAGCACCGAGTTCTTTTTTCCTTTCATACACTTCACGCATATATACAGCTGTAAGCTTTTTATCTTGACTTCTTTCAACTGTATTTACAATAAGAACATGCGAGTGTAATTGTGGTTCTCCTTCTCTGCTGGTATAGTGATTTACTCTTACAGCTAAAATAGATTCATGATTGGCAGCAGTTGGTTTTCCGTGGGTATCTCTTGCCTGTATCATTCCATTGTTTATCGCAAATTTAATCGTGTTTTTGACAGCTTCATTGTGAGCTTTAATAATTTCGTGTCGTTCTTTTTCTCCACCCAGCATTGCAACAAGAGATACTGACTTTGGTGCTGAAAATGTTAAATCCTCTGCAATCTTATCTGTTTTCCCCACAGCACCGCCTGTTTCTTTGATTCTCATTTCTGCAATTTTAGCAAAAGATGCAATATCCACATCATCATTCCCTTTATGCCAGTATTCCCCGGAAATTATTTCTTTTCCTTCTTTTCCTTCCAACCCTTTTGAATAATAATCCTCTTTTTCCCAGTATTTTGTCCCCATACTTGCCGAAACTCCACTTAAACTGAGCATCTTATTCCTCCCCTTTCTCTGTCTCTTTCTTTCTATATAATTACAAAAGTTTTGTAATTATATAGAGGAGGTGGAAAAATGAACAGAAAGAAAAATAATGATATCTGGATAGGAAGCGAAGAAATCCAAATAACAATAAAAATGCTCATAAAAACTTATATGATTCTTTGTCTTATGTTTGTGTTAATTTTTTGCATAACAACTGGCATATTCTTTTTTTTCAAGGATAATTTCTGGGTTGCTTTTGGAAAAGTAATAGCTCCGATAGTGTATTTGGCAATGAAGATGCAGGTATGGATTGGAGGAATTCCAGATATACATGGTTTTCTTGGAGGGAAGGATTATAATTACATTTACGGCTTTTTCTGTAACTATAAAACATGCTGGTGGGGAAAGTATGCTGTTGAATTGATACCAGAGGGATACTGGGATTTTTTTAAGAATCTGATTTTGCATGAATACCTGAAAGCAGTGTGGTTTTCTCTTCCTTTCAGCGTTAGTGCATTTTTAATGGCAAGAAAAAAAATGATAAAAAAAGCAGAAGAAGTGAAAAATGAAAAGAAAATACGGGGAAGACTGGTAATTGATTTAAAAAACGACGGTGATAAAATGATTCCTGAAAAATATAGAAAAAAAATATTTTTTCGTCTTAGTGAATCCCCGGAATTTGGTATTGGATATGAGGATACATTCAGGCACATTTTGATTCTTGGAGCAAGCGGAACGGGAAAAACAACTTTGATTCATCAATTTCTCTCAACCCTGAGAAAAAAGAAAAAAAAGGCCATTGTATACGGTTACAAAGGTGACTTCCTGACAAAATGGTATATACCGGGCGACATTATCTTTTCGCCATATGATATACGAAACATTGGCTGGACAATTACAAACGACATAAGGACAATTCCAGAAATAAGGAGTTTTGCAGAAACGGTGATAAAGGAGACAGAGTATGACAGATTCTGGTCTGACGCCGGTCGTATGGTTCTTACTGCAGTGCTTGCAATAAACCTTATGAAAGGAGAAAAAAGAAATATTGACCTTCTGAGAAACTTGAGCTTACCATACCCAGAAATGGTAAAATTTTTGGATGAAAACATAAGCAATCCAGTAGTTCCACCTGCAAGACAGGTTCTCGGTGGAGAAAAACAGGGAGCAAGCGTTTTGTCGATGCTGTCTCAGTTTACAAGCTACCTATCGTTTGTTAACGACGGAGAATTTTCTTTTAGGAGATGGGTCAGGAACGATAATGATAAAAGATGGATATTCATTGAAAACGGGCCTAAACAAGAAAACCTTGCGGGAATATATACTGCAGTCATAAACATTATAGCAACAGAGATTCTTTCAAG
>JALSPV010000097.1 GCA_026985775.1 Candidatus Aenigmatarchaeota archaeon | reverse complement strand
GTGTCCAAGATGTGAAAGCGAAGAAATAGATGATTCAAAAAGGAGAATAGCTGCTCTAAGAAGGCTCGCAAAAGAAGCCGGATATGTTATAATAGGTACAGATCCTGATTCAGAAGGAGAAAAGATTGCATGGGACTTGAAAAACCTTTTGAGCGGATATGCAGAAATAAAGCGCGCAGAGTTTCACGAGGTTACCAGAAGGGCGCTTTTCGAAGCTTTGAAAAATCTGAGAGATGTTGATGAAAACCTTGTAAAGGCCCAAATAGTAAGGCGAATTGAAGACAGATGGATAGGGTTTATTTTAAGCCAGAAGCTCTGGAATGTTTTTGAGAGCAGAAATTTATCTGCCGGAAGAGCACAAACACCTGTACTTGGTTGGGTGATTCAGCGCGCAGAAGAGCATAAGAAAAAGAAAACTGTAGCAATAATAGAAGAGCTTGGTTTAATCTTAGAGGGTATAGGAGAAAAAGAGTTTAAGGTAGAAATAGAGCTTGTTGAAGAAAAAACAGAAGAAAAAACGCCGCTACCACCTTATACAACAGATGCACTTCTACGCGATGCAAATGCCATTTTAAAAATACCTGCAAGAGACGCGATGCGTATAGCTCAGAATTTGTTTGAGCGCGGGTTAATTACTTATCATAGAACAGATTCCACACGAGTAAGCGAGGTCGGGCTTAGAATAGCGAAAGAATTTCTTGGAGAAGATTTTCAGGGTAGAGAGTGGTATAGCGAAGGTGCACATGAGTGTATTCGCCCAACAAGGCCTGTTGATAGGGATACGTTAGAAAGGTTGGTGAGGGAAAGAGTTTTTCAGATAGAAGGACTTATACGAAGACACTACGCCCTTTACGATTTGATATTCCGCCGTTTCATGGCAAGTCAGTGCAAGAGTTACAGGATTACTGTTAAGAAATACAGGATCAAAGCGCTTGGTAAAGAGTTTGAAGAAGAAAGAATTACACATGCGGAAGGTAAAGCCTTTGAGCTATTTAAGTGGAGTATATGGGTAAAACCAGAACTTAAAGAAGGTGTGCACAAAGTCAAAGCAATTGTTCGCAAAGTACCAATTGTACCGCTTTATTCGCAGAGCGATATAATTGCTCTTATGAAAGAACGCGGAATAGGAAGACCTTCCACATATGCAACCATAGTAGAAAAGCTCTTTATCAGAGGATATGTTATAGAAAAAAGCGGGAAAGTTATTCCAACGAAAATAGGAAAGAATGTTTACGAATACCTTAGCAAAAATTACGGAAAATTCGTTTCTGAAGAAAGAACAAGGCTGCTAGAACAAAAGATGGATGAAGTCGAGAAAGGAGAACTCGATTATTATATTGCCCTTAAAGAACTTTACGAAGAGGTTAAGGAGATTAGATAAAGAAAGAAAAAGAGAGAAAATCTTATTCTTCCAATTTCTCCTTAATCTTGTGCAAAAGCTCCGCTGGATTTTTGACAGGATACTCTATTTTCTCCAGAATCTCTTCTATTGGCTTACCTCTTGCTATAAGTCCTTTCAGGCGCTCGAGTAAAGCATCTTTATCAACGGGGAAATCTAAGCCACGAATTCTTGCGAGTACATGAATAGCCCAGTCTATACCGAGAGCTTCTATTTCGTCATGATAGATCTCTACTTCCTCTCCTTCAAGCTTTCCCTCTTCTTTTAGTTTTCTGTAAGCGAGTTTTGCTATACCCCCTGCTTTATGTTCATCGACCTTTTCAATTTCTCCCTCAAGATATTTCTTCACTTCTTCCTCATCAGCGGTTGCAATGTTCTTTACTGTTTGTTCTGTTATTCCAAGTTCCTTTGCTATTTCTGAATAAGTTTTTAGCACCTCGTTCTTCAAAACAACAACATAAGCAGCTTCTGCAAGGGATGGTAACCAAGTTAAATTCCTGTAAGTTATGAGCTTTTTAAGACCACCGAGTATTTTTATGCTTTCCTGAAATACACGTTCTACTATTTTATCTACATTCCCACCTTTTGGTTTTGCGATAACTTCCATCATCACTCACCCCCTCTTTTTTTTATAAACTCATTCAGGGGTTCAATTATCTCAATTAACCCAAGATCTGTTATTTCAAAAACCCATGTTCTGGAATCATGTCCAGTTAATCTACAGCCATCTATCCTTATTGTTCTCAGCAC
>JALSPV010000096.1 GCA_026985775.1 Candidatus Aenigmatarchaeota archaeon | reverse complement strand
AAGTTTTTCTATTTCCTTTCCCTCTTCTTCTTCCTTAAGGCTACTGTATTTTTCTCTAAATTCCTTTGTAGAAAGTGTTTTTTCGAATCTCTTCTCGAGAAATGGATTTCCATACTTTTCAATGTATTCACGCAGTTTCTCTATTCTATCTTTTGATAGTTCTTTTAGTGACATGTAATTTTCTTACTCCAAAGGAAGATATAAAAGTTAGTATAAAACTTTACATCTTTTTCTTCTTCTACCCTTTACATCTCTATATCTGTTAGTATAACAACTGTTGCTGTAATAATTGCTTAGTTTTTCAAGTTTTTCAACGATTTTTTTTCTAAATTTGGTTCTTTGAGCTTCCGGAATTCGTTTCATACCACGAAACCACTTCAGAATTTTGACTATTTCTTCTAATTTTTCAACCTCTTCGAGCCTATGTTTTAAGTCGGTTATTTCATCTTCCATCAATTCAAAATATCTCGGATGCTTCGTTTTATATTCTGCAAGAGATTTTAGATTTTCAACAAAAGGTACTCTTATTAGTTGTTCTTCTAGGGGAAGTTCGCGAGTATACGGAGTAAGAATTTCTTTTATCAATTTGTATCCTTCTTTTCTCAAGGCATGAATAGTATAAGAAATATCTTCTTCCGAATATCCTCCTGTCTGGAAGGTTAAAAGAACTTGTATGACTCTTGTGAGATATTCGTCTACTTCACGTAAATAGTCAAACTTATTATTCAGGCTCATGAAAAACTTGGCTTGAGAAAACTTTTTATTTTTGAAATCGGCTAAGATTTTACTAAGTTCTTTCTGGAAGACTCTCTCCCATAGTTTTCTTTATTATAATTTTTCTCATAAAGGAGTATATACAATGTTGCTTAATCCTTGCTCACGCTTAATAACATCCATAAAAATAATATGAAGAGCTAAAGATTAAGTGTTTTAAAGAGCTTTTCTAATTATTATTATGGAGGTGGAGATAAATTTTATTGAGAAGATAAAATGAGAATACTATTAATTCTTTACTAGAGATAAGTAAAAATGAACCTTGGTTGAGGAAAATAAGCGAGCACGATGTGTTTTTTATTGCGTTCGTAAAAGATATACCAATTGCATTTGCCGTTGTTGATCCTTGTTCAAGTATGATAAGGAGGGTGTTGAGCTAGATATCATTTCTGTGAGGAAGGAATTTCAAAGAAAAGGGATTGGTAAAAAGCTCATGGAAAATGTAGAAAAATACGCAAAGAAATTAGGAAAAAATATGTTTATCTTTTTGTAAGCTCTTCGAATTTTGGTGCAAGAATTTTCTACGCAAAATTGGGATTTGAAATAGCAGGATTGCTTACTGATAGGTATGGGGTGGGAAAACATAGCATCATAATGAGAAAAACGATAAAAATTTAATTGAAAAATATACTTTCATGGGTGACAGATGACAGAATTAAAGAGACCGATATTGAGAAGTCTTTAAAACACTATTTGATAGAAATGCTAAAAATAAGAAGTGATAGAGAAAGTAAAACAAGAGAAAAAGAAATGGCAAAGTATCTTAATGAAATATTTCAAGAATGTGGATGGAAAACCGAAATTTTCGAAATCGCTTATAATAGATGTGGAGTTATAGGAAAATTGGGAGAAGGGGAAGCGAAATTCGGAGTAATTACGCATATCGACACAGTTTCTTCTTATTTTGAGCCCTATATAAAAGATGATGTTATTTTTGGAAGGGGTGTGTGTAATACAAAAGATATAATTGCTGCTATATGTCTTCTTTCTTCAATTTACGAACCTGAAAACTACCAACTGATTTTTATTGGGCTTCCTGGAGAGGAAAGCGACCAAATAATTGCAGAACCTACTAACTTTACTCCTGGAAAATCCACAAATAGCTGGGAGGATTTGTTATTGAATATAAATTTGAACAATCACATTCTTCTGATTCTTTAAAATCAGAAAATATAAACCTCATATTAAGAGAACTTTTAGAAGCCGAAAAATACAATTTCAGAATTCTGGGAATTTCTACAACACCAAACAAACTTGGTGTCACACCTGAAAAGTTAACGATAAAAATTGAGTGGAGAGTACTTAAAAGGTAAAAGAAAAATATTTGAATCAATTTCATCTATTAAAGACAGGTGCAAGAGCGTTGAAATAACAGAACTTCCTTATACGCCTCCGTATTCGTTGGAAGACTATAATAAGAT
>JALSPV010000095.1 GCA_026985775.1 Candidatus Aenigmatarchaeota archaeon | reverse complement strand
TGGCTCACATGAAGCGGTTGCTTCGAGAAATCTTTTGAAAATAGGTGCTGATATAGCGATTGTTATTACAAAAAAAGAAAATGAACTTAGAATCTCTTCCCGCGGAAAGGAAAAGATTTTGGAATACGGTGTTAATCTTGCTATTCTCTTTGAAAAAGTTGGAAAGTTTATTCATGGTTCAGGCGGTGGGCATGATTTGGCAGGCTCTGCAAATGGTAAGATAGTTCCGTATAAAAAAGTTGTTTCCTTTATTCTTCACGAGCTTTCGAAGATACTTGGAAAGTATAAAAAAGTAAAAGCATGATTTTTCAGGTTATGGAAAAGGAAGTGCTTAAAAAGTACATTGAAGCAGGGAAAATCGCGAAAAGCGTGCTGGATTATGCAGAAAAACTCGTACTCAAAGAAAAATGCCTTTCTGTACTTGAACTTGCAGAAAAAATAGAAGCGAAGATTTTTGAACTTGGTGCAGAACCGGCTTTTCCTGTGAATATCTCGATAAATGAAATAGCAGCACACTTTACACCCGAGCTTCACGACAAAGAGCTTGTGATAAAAGAGACCGATTATGTGAAAATAGATGTTGGTGTGCATATACAAGGATATATTGCTGATACTGCAAGAACTATACGTATAGCAGGGGAAGACGAGCTAATAATTTGTGCAAGAGAAATGCTTGAAGAAGCACTTAAAATAGCAAGACCCGGTGTTGAGGTAAGCGAAATAGGAAAGGCAATAAGCGAGGTTGCAGAAAGCTATGGGCTAAAACCAATAAGAAATCTTACCGGACATGGATTAGAGAGATACAAGCTTCATACAGGTATTTCTATTCCCAATGTACCATTTGGAAAAGGTGTACTGGAAGAGGATAAAGCTTATGCAATAGAACCGTTTTGCACAAATGGATATGGTGCAATAAAGGATTCTGATAGAGCAACAATATTTATGGTATTAGAAGATAGGCCTTTACGTAATCCTGCAGCAAGAAAAGTTTTGGATCTTACAAGAAAATACAATGGCTTACCCTTTGCAAAGAGATGGTTACAAAAACAAATACCACAAACTACTTTAGAACTTGCTTTAAAGCAACTTGTTGAAGCAAAGGTTATTCATGCTTTTTATATTTTGAAAGAAGTTGCACATGGTAATGTTGCACAATTTGAACACACAGTGGTTTTTGATGGTGATAAGGCAATAATCACAACGAGGTAAAGATTATGGAAGAGTTTGTTTACGAAATTTCCGAAGAACAGAGGAAAACTCTTTCCTCACCGAGGTGTGAGGTTTTTAGGAAAAAGGGAAAAGCACTTCGCTTTTTGCAAGAGCACAGAATAGATTTTGTAACATGCGTTGGTGATGTCGTAAGCGAGACGTTTTCAGAAGTTTGGAACAAGGCAATAATAGATCACATGTGTGCCCGTGAACCGTATGTGAGAACCATAGAGATAAAACCAGAAATTCTTCTTCATTCAAAAAATCCGCGTGGCAAAATTACGCGCGATGCATGGGAGAAAGTGAAGCTTCTTTTCTGTTTTAACAAAAAGGCTTTACTCGAAGTTGAAGGAGAAGAAGACTTACTAGCACTTCCAGCAATTTATTTTTCTCCATTAAACAGCGCTGTACTTTTTGGACTTTTAGGAAGAGGTATAGGTGTTATAAAAGCTTCACTGGAATATAAGAGCAGAATCAAAAATTATGTGAAACACCTTGAAAACCATGAAATAGCGCTTGTTGGTGGAACCTTTGAGCGTTTTCATGCAGCTCACAAATATCTTTTACTTACGGCTTTGGAGTATGGTAAAAACGTGATTGTTGGAGTAACCTCTGATAAATACACTGCTCGCTTTAAGCCAACTTGCAAAGAGAGTTTTTATGAAAGAGCTAAAAGAGTTAAGGGGTTTTTGAAAAAACATACAGGAGAAAGTAGAGTGAAGGTAATAGAGCTTCATGATGTGTACGGCATTACCCTAGATGTTGAAAATGCATGTCTTGTTGTGAGTGAGGAAACTTTGGAAAGAGCAAAAGAGATTAATGAAGAACGTGTTAAAATGGGTAAAAATGAACTTGGAATAGTATGTGTTTCTATTGTTTATGCCAAGGACGGGGAGCCCATAAGCTCTGAGCGAATAAAAAAAGGTGAAATAGACGAAGACGGATTTTTACTCAAGAGGTGAGAAAATGGAAATAAGAGAATTTCAGAAACTCATAAAAAAGCTTTATTTTCACAAGGAC
>JALSPV010000094.1 GCA_026985775.1 Candidatus Aenigmatarchaeota archaeon | reverse complement strand
CACACCAAAAAGTTTTAAGAAACCAAAAACCATTTGTTTTGTTTTTTCAAATGCACTTTGAGTCCTTCCTTCTATTCTTACAGAAATTTTTGGTTCTGTGTTCGAAGCCCTTATGAGAAACCATGCATCATCAAGCTCAACTCTGATTCCATCTATATCTATAATTTTTCCACAATTTGAGAAATAATTTTTTGCTTCCTCTACTATTTCCCATTTTTTATCTTCTCCAACTTCAATTCTGTATTCCGGCGAAGAAACGTATCGTGGTATTCTTGAAACAATTTCTCCAAGTGGTTCAGAACTCGAATCAAGTACAGAAATGAATTTGAGAGCTGAATACAATCCATCATCGAGAGGATATTCTTTAAACATGTAATGTCCTGAATACTCACCACCGAGATCAAGACCCCTTTCTTTAAGAGTTTTCTTTACAAAAACATTTCCAACCCTTTCGAGAATGACTTCTCCGCCAAGAGAATTTTCAATAAATTCAACAACACCCTTACTTACCTTTACTTCTGTTACAACTTTTGGTTTTTCATAGCTTAAAGAAAGCACACCTAGTCCAAAGTCTCCGGGAATATGCTCAGCATTCTCACTTATAAGTATGACTCTATCCCCGTCTCCATCAAAACATATTCCAAAATCAGCCTTCCTTTTCCTTACATACTCTCTGCACAAAACTGTGTTCTTTTCTTTACATGGATCCGGTTCGTGTGCAGGGAAGTCTTGTGAAATCTCACAAGCAACTGGAAAAACTTTAACTCCGTGCTCAGAAAGAATTTCAGGAGCAAACTTTGCAGCTGGGCCGTTTGAACAATCAACAACAGCTGTAAACTCTTTCTCAAACGAAAATGATTTCAAAAGAAATTCTTTATACTCCTCTGGAGCAATTTCTTCAACTTCTGCTTTCTTTTTTGTAAGCTCTTTAAACTCTTTTTTTATTTTTTCAGCGTTTTCCAGGATATACTTTTTCATCTCCTCCCTGAAAACTTCCCAGTTTTCAATGAAGAACTTTGCACCATTGTATTCTTTTGGGTTGTGAGAAGCTGTTATCATTATTCCACTTGCTTTTTTTCTATAAGCATAAAACTGCACAACAGGTGTTGTTATCATTCCCAAATATGCAGGAGTAATTCCGCAAGAATTCAACGCAAGTGCAAATGTTTTACCACCTTTCCTGTGGTCGTGACCAAGAAAAATTTTTTTCGGAGAAAGTATCTCAGCTATAGCCTTCCCTATAGCAAAGAAAAGAATCTCGTTTATATCTCTTTCAACGATTCCACGCACATCGTATGAGCGTACCACTTTTTCAAGATTCTCTTTGCTTAACATGTCTTTCACCAGCAAACACCTTCTATATGCGCACACTTTTTAGCTATTTCTTCTTTATTGAGTAGTCTTCTTCCTTCAAATATAAGTTTACCCTCTAAGTTTTCCATTTTTTCAAGTTCCTTGAAGTGTTCCCAGTCTGTCGCTATTTTTATTATTTCTGCTTCCTTTACAGCTTCCTCTAAGCTTTCGGCTATTTTAATACAATTGCTTACACCATTCAGTTCTTCTGGTAAAGATTTAACAACAGGATCATAGACAACAACTTCAGCACCTTCTTCAATAAGCTTTACTATTAGCGGAAGAGAGCGTGTCTCTCTTGTATCGTTTGTACCTGCTTTAAAGCTAAGGCCCAAAACAGCAATTTTTTTACCTTTTAGTTCACCGACCTTTTGCTTCGCTATTTCAACAAGCTTCTCGGCTTGTCTTTCATTTACCTCGTCAACAGCCTTCAAAAGCTTTGGTTCAGCACCGATTTTAGCGGCGAAAGTTATTAGTGCTTTAACATCTTTTGGTAAGCAACTGCCTCCATATCCTATACCAGCGTTGAGAAAATGCTCACCAATTCTTGGATCATATTTCATTCCTTCAACAACTTTGTAAACGTCTATACCAAGCTTTTTGCATATATTACCAATTTCGTTTATGAAAGAAATTTTGGTTGCAAGAAAGGCGTTACTAGCGTATTTTATCATTTCAGCAGTTCGTAAATCAGTTTTGACTATTGGCGAGTTAGGGAAGTGTTTTGAGTAGAACTCTTCAAGAATTTTCTCTGCTCGTTTGCAACGAGAACCTATTACTATTCTATCCTGATTAAGAAAATCAAAAATCGCAAAGCCCTCTCTTAAAAATTCTGGATTGACACAAACACCAAAATCCTTTCCTTCTTTCTTTCCGCTTTTTTCTAAAATGGGTATAACAAAT
>JALSPV010000093.1 GCA_026985775.1 Candidatus Aenigmatarchaeota archaeon | reverse complement strand
TTCTCTTTTGAGAAAGCAAAACATATACACTAAAACCAAAAACAGCAGTATAAAAGCAAACACCCAACACGAATAAATAAAAAATCTTTCCAGAAAGCGCTGTTAAAGAAAAAATTGAAAGTGTAAGTATTGCAATAAAATCGAGGATTCTTTCCACGAAAATTGAGGGGAGAACTTTACTTATTTCTCTTTTTGTTAGTTTTTTGAAAAAATATGCTCGCAAAGGTTCTGCCACCTTTCCTGGGGTCAAATTTGAGAGAGCCAAACCAGCGAGAAGGGCCTTTAAGATAGAGCTAAGCTTTTCTCTAATCCCAACACATTGAAGAAGAGTATACCATCTAATTATTCTGAAAACAAGCGAAGCAAGCCAACATGTAAAAGCAAGTAAAAGAAACTCTATGCGCGCTTTTAAAAGAAGATTTACTATTTCCTCTGCACCAGAAAACAGAACAAGCGCTATAAGAATCAGAACAGCTAATATAAGTGGTATGCACGCTTTTATACGTTTGCCAAATCCCATAAACCTAAAGCTTGTGTAGTTATATAAAAGTGTGATAGTTCAATAAAAACCAGTTGAGCTTACAAACAGGAACAAGTAAAATTTCTCCTTCTTCTGCGAAGGCATCAAGAAGTGTTACAATAATACCCTTAATACCCTTAATTGTTTTTGATTTTTGAAAAATTTCTGTGAATGCTTTTACGCGCTCCTCATGTCTTTCACACGCTTTTTTGAAGGGCGTATCTAGTATGCGCTTTTCCTCCCCATCTTTTGCACTCAACGAGAAAAATAGTGTTAGTGTTTTCTGCAATAACATCTATTTCAAATCTCCTTCCCTTATATGAAAATCTGAAGTTTGTTTTTGCTTTAAATTCGTGCTGTTCAAAAAGCCATGCAACAAAGTTTTCAAAATCTTTCCAACCTCTTTGCTTAAGCACACGCTCTATGTCCTTGTGTAAAGAAATCTCTTCCAGAATACTTTCTATCAATCAGCTCACCTTGCCTGTAAGAGGCTTATCCGCTATTACTTCTTCATCTCCGGAAAAGACTGGTTTATCACCCGCAAATATCTTTCCGTTTTGTGCATGTAGTTCAGCTTTTTCAAAATCTTTTATTGAAATTTCCTTTGCGACACGTCTTATAGTGTAATTGACATAAAGGTACTCTCCAACATCTCCTTCTGGAGAGAGTAATGCAAGATCATTATCAGCGCTTACAGCAAGAATCATACCCTGCGAAACAATCCCAAGAATTTTTCTTGGTTTTAGATTGCATAAAACAGCAACTTTTTTACCTTTTAGCTCTTGCTCTGTATAAAACTTCTTTATTCCTGCAACAACTACTCTTTGTTCATTTCCAATATCAACTAAAAGCCTGTAAAGTTTTTCAGACACGGGTATATCAGTGACTTCAAGAATCCTCCCTACTCTTATGTCGAGTTTTGAAAAAACAGTTTCCTTTATTTTTTCGAAGAAAATTTCTGGTTTTTCAGCTTTTTTTCCTGAGCAAAGAATTCCGAATTTCGCGTTTTCAAATTTTGCATAGTTTTTTTCAAGGGAAAGCGCTTTTAAGAGTTTTTCAGAAGCATGTGGTAAAAACGGATTTAGCAAGATACCACAAACAGCAAGTGCTTCAAGCAAGTTTCTAATAACCTTTGCTCTATTTTCTTCTCTTTTCCACGGCTCGTTTTTGTTTATGTATTCATTCAAAATATCAAATATTTTCCATAACTCTGAACACGCAAGGTTAAGTCTGTATTCTTCCATTCGTTTTTTGTATTCTTCAATCCTTTTTTCAATCTCTTCCCACAACTCTTTGTCTTTTTCTCCTTCTGGAATAGAAAGTGCGAAATACTTTTCCGCGAGGACAAAAATCCTTCTCACCAAATTCCCAAAATTATCTGCAAGCTCATTGTTATAAATTTCTGCAAAATGCTCTTCAGTGAAATCACCGTCCTCCAGTGTTGGGATTTCTTTCAAAAGATAAAATCTTAGCGCATCTTCACCAAAGCGTCTTGCGAAATCAAGCGGATCAATTACGTTTCCAAGAGTCTTTGACATTTTCTTTCCGCGAGAAGTTATTATTCCGTGCACAAGTATGCTTCTCGGAACCTCCAAACCAGCAGAAAGAAGCATAGCAGGCCATATAAGAGCATGAAATCTTAGAATATCTTTTCCTATAACGTGCACATCAGCAGGCCAGTATTTGGAAAAGCGCTCAGTATCAGAAGGAAAACCTATACCAGAGAGATAATTTACGAGT
>JALSPV010000092.1 GCA_026985775.1 Candidatus Aenigmatarchaeota archaeon | reverse complement strand
CATCAAGATTTTCAGAAAGCTCTGGATATTGGGGTCTTAAAAATCTTGCATGTTCTTCAATGATTTTGCATAGCTCTATATTCCACCCAAATCTTTCAATAAAATCGAAACATCTCCTTAAAATCACCCTTAAATTATAACCTCCTCCAACATTACTTGACAAAGCTCCATCGTGAAGCGCTATTAGCAATGTTCTTGTATGCTCTGCTATTGCATATACGCATGTTAATGGATAAACGTTTTCTTTCAGTTCCTTTACATCAACGTTCATTTCTCTTGCAATGCTCTGCCATGCCTCATCTATATCTGCAACCTCATCTAAATTTAGCCTGCCAGAAAATGGTATGAACCTTTCGAATAGTTCTGTTCTCTTTATTCCTGTTTGAGAAAAGAGTATTTTCACTACACTTGGCATAACGCATTCATAGCTTGCAACATTACCGTGAGAAAACCACACATACCTTTCCTGACCAGAGCCCATGTCCAAAACTTTTAGAGGAAGCTCTCTTATGCCATGTCTTATATCAAACTGCATGTAAACCTGATTTCCCAGCTCAAGACCATAGGAAAAATACTCAAGACTTGGTCCCATCTTTCCAGAACCTGCCCATGCATCTTCGTGAAACTGAATTTCTTCTTCCGATATTTTCAACTCTCTTGTGAGCCATTCGTAAATATCGAGCAAATATTCTTCTGGTTTGTAATTCTCTGGCTTTTCAAAAGCGTGTTGGCCGAGCATCACGAAGCCTGTGTAATGCCTTCCTGTTACGCCAACATTTCCTATATCGTTAAAACGAAGACAAAACTGGGGCACTACCAAAGGATTGGCCGGTGGTTCGCAAACCCCTTCAAGAACAAATGGTATGAAATCATCTATACTCGCTTCCACGAAAAATATGTCTTCACGCCACCTCGCAACAACAGGATATCGAGCTATTGGAGTATAATTCCTTTTCTCAAAGAAACTTGCGAATTTTTTCCAGACATCTGGAAATTCTATTGGTTTTATGACTTTTTTGCCAACAAACTCGTATTCACCTATACAATTCGGATCACCACAAACTTCTCTTTCCTTTATACTCCAGAAATAATTTCCGCACTTTTTGCAGAGAAACCTTTTAAAACCGCGTTCCTTCAGTACGTTTACGGGATAGTATTTTTCGGGGTTTTTCTGTGCCTTTTTTCTAAATTCGTTTTTTATTCTTTTTTCCTCTTCTGTCGCCATGTGTAAAAAGAAGGTAAAAGAAAATTATTAAGCTTTAAATACATTTACCACAAACAAAGCTTATCCAGTAGGGGTGAGAAATATGGCGAAGTTCGTGATAAGCGAACCCAAAACCGGCAAGGCGTGGCAGGTTGAGAAGGATGCTGAATTCCTTTACGGGAAAAAGATAGGAGATAAGTTTGACGGTTCTTTCATAGGTTTTCCTGGATATGTGTTTGAGATTACAGGAGGAACAGATAAAGATGGTTTTCCGATGCGACCAGATTTGGAAGGAACGGTTAGAAAAAGGCTTCTCCTCGCTTTTGGACCAGGCTATAAGCCACCTGAAAAGGGTGTTAGGAAAAGGAAAATGATACGCGGTAATACGATAGCAGAGGACATAGCGCAAATAAACTGCAAGGTAGTTGCATACGGAGACACACCTTTAGAAGTGTTGCTGGGAAAGAAGGAAGAAGAGAAAAAAGAGGAAGAAAAATGATTCCTTATTTCACTTTAAATTTTTATTTTCCTGTTATTAAGCTTCGTTATGAGATTTAACTTCAGTAAAGTTGTAGTTTCGCTGAGCGGAAGTTTTTTTGACAAGCCGGAGCTTATTTGTGAGTATGCTAAAATTTTCTCGAAAATACGTAGTAAGCTTGAAATGTTCTGTGTTGTAACAGGTGGCGGAAGAATCGCTCGTGAATATATTGCAAAGGCAGAAATTTTAGGGCTTGGGGAAAGAGAAAGGCACATGCTTGGGATAGCTGTTACGAGGGTGAATGCTCTGCTTTTCGGGTTTGCTCTTGATTTTGAAGAAATCCCGCAAAGCTACAAAGAAGCCGTTAAACAGCTTCGTAAAAATGGTTTTGCTATATGCGGTGGAATGAAGCCAGGGCAGAGTACAGATAAGGTCGCCGCTGATATTGCGTGCATGATAGACGCAGATGCGGTGATAAACCTCACAAAGGTTGCTGGAGTTTATGACAAAGACCCGAAAAAATATCAAGATGCAAGGCTTCTGAAAGAACTGAGCTATGAGCAGCTTGAAAAAATTCTTTCCTCGCAAAAAAGCTCACCCGGTAAGTTTGAGCTTTTCGATTTGCTCGCAGTTAAGGAGCTTGCAAAAAGAGAAATACCGATTTTTTTCGCGTGCGGAAAGGAACCTAAAAATCTTATTGAAATACTTCGCGGAAATAATCCCGGAACAAAAGTTTGTAAAAAACCAGTAAACTGGGAAGAAGTAATAGAAAAAATGGAAAAGGAAGCAAAAAAGAGGAACGCCCCTGTGTACGAGTTTTCTTTTAGGTATCCGTTTCAAATTTTGCTCGCGGCTATTATAAGCACGCGCACAAAAGACGAGATAACATTGAGTGTTTGTAAAAAACTTTTTTCTAAAGTCAAAACGCCTGCTCAGCTTGCTAAAATGAGCGAAAATGAGCTTGCAGAGCTTTTGAAACCTGCCGGATTTTACAGGGAAAAGGCAAAAAAACTCAAAGAGCTGGCGAGAATTATTGCGGAAAAATACGGTTCACGTATTCCTGAAACTAAAGAAGAGCTTCTTTCTCTTCCTGGTGTGGGTAAAAAAGTTGCCAATGTTGTACTTGCGAATATAGGTAAAGATGCAATAGCAGTTGATACGCACGTGCACAGAATAGCAAACCGCCTTGGTGTTTTGCATTCGAAAACACCGGAAGAAACAGAGAAAAAATTGAAAAGAATAGTTCCAAGAAATCTGTGGAAAAAATTAAACAAAACTTTTGTCGGGTTTGGTCAAACTGTTTGCACACCCAAAAGACCGCGCTGCAGAGAATGTCCACTAAGCAAGATATGTGATTTCGCGAAAGTTTAAATATTCTCTTTTTTGAAATTTTCTGGTATGGACGCTATAACCTTAAGCCTTATATTTGCCGGTATTTGCATAGCAGTTGTTTGCTCTTACGTTGTTGTGAGAAAAAAGAAAGTGAACGAGAAAGTTAAAAGGGTTGTTGAAAAATTCAGTTGCTGTAGCTAAGGTGTTAATCAATGAAAAAAGAAGAAAAGTTTTATCGGTACAATGTAAGAAACATTCTTACAAACCTTTTGCAGGCAGAGGAACACGCGAAAGCTATGAATACACTTTCATTCATCGAAGGCGAAGGCAGCTGCTTTTTAAAACACTTGCTTTTTGTTCGCGGAGAACTTAGCGAGATAATTTCGCATTCCTCTGCAACAGGAAAGGGTTCTGAAACCATTAAAACTTACGAAAAACTTTTGAAAAAAGTGGAGAAGTTTCTCGATGACGTTGAAAAAGGAAAGAGGTTTACAAAAAGAGAGCTTATACTTTTCGTGCGTGAATTAAGAAAGGCTGTGGAAAGAGAGAACAGAGCATACAGCACCTTCAACTGCGCATGTTTGCACGCGATACCTTATCTAAAGATTTTGCTGATTTTTGTTGCTGGCACGTGTTTTGGAGTGCTTCTTCATATAATTTTAAAGTTCGTTCTTGGGGTGTAAAATTTGGGTATGAGAATAAATTCCATAAAACGAGTTTTGATGAAAGTACTTAAAAGATTATTGGAATCATATATGATAGAAATAACGTGTATTCTACCTTTTTGCTTTGCCTTTAAATTCCCTCGGATGTTTTCCCCATTTTTACCGCTCGTTTTCGCATTATTTGTTTTTGGGTTTATATTTTCTTTCCTTTTACTCTTGTATGCTTCTGTATTTAGGGCAGATCTACTTCCAAAAAAAACAATAGGATTTTTTCCGTATTTCGCGATTTTATTTTTTAGTCAATATATTTTTCAAAAAGATATTCAAATACCGTTGTTTCTTGAAAATATAGCCGAGTATTTTACGATAGCATCTCTTGGGATTATTGCATACACTCAATTAGATAGAAGTAAGATATGTACAAAAAGCATTTACATCAAAAGAATAATCAAGAATGCAAGGATATCTTTGCTTTTTTCGTGCGTATTTTTATGCTTTGCTGCTCTTTTGAAAATGTTTTGTTATGATGGCAGCTCTCAATTTATAAAAATAATTGTTTCTTTAATCATAAACGAGCTCGTACTCATTTCTGTAATTTGTTTGTTTTATTCCGTTTGTATTCTTCTCATTCAAGAGTTTATGAATAAGAAATCTCCTTAACCATTCTTAGCTCGAGCTCGCGGTATCCGAGTTTTTTGTAAAAGTTTAACGCAGGATTCTCTGCTTCCACATCGAGAAAAATTTTTGTTATCCTTTTTTCAGCAAACCATTTCTCTGCTTTTTCGAGCAAGGTTCTTCCTACACCCATCCCTCTGAACTCTTCCTTAACAAAAAGCTCAGCCACATAGCCAAACCTTGTAAGCTTCCAGTAATTTTTGTTTCTCCTTTCAATCCACCCAAAAACATAGCCGATAGTATTTTGTTTTTCATTTTCGCGAATAGCAACGAAAAGAAATGTGCTCTCGCTCTGTAGCTTTCTCTTCATCCACTCTATTTGCTTTTCCACACTTTCTTCATCGCTTCTCATATCTGCGTCGAATTTATTTTCAAACTTTCTTAGCCCTGAAACAAGACTTTTAACTATTTCAGGATTCCTTGTCTGGAATATTTTGATTTTTTGGCTCTTCAAGGAAATACACCTTACCGTGTAAAAGCTTCCAGTTTTGAAAAGCGAATTCTGCGTAAACACATTTTCCTTTAAGTACGTGTGGTAACCAAAATATATCATCTTCCCACATTTTATCCCAAGGCAGCTGCGAGATTGTAACCCAAAACGGTTTTGCTTCTTCTGTTTCCTCTGGCTCACCCTCCCATTCTTTGCAGAGAAATACGTGAACGTAAATTTCCTCGCTTAATTTATTTTCAACATGATTCACAAAGCGAAGAAGAGCCCGCCATTCTAATTTCTTAGGAATTACATGAAGCTCTTCTTCACATTCTCTCTTTGCGCACTCTTCTGCGCTTTCTCCTTCGTGAACCTTTCCTCCGGCGCCGTTGAAAAGTCCTCTGCCCAATCCGCGCTTTTTCTCGATTAAAAGGACGCTTTCTCCCTTCACAGGATAAACCAGAGTCTGGACTTCTGCTTTGTGAATTTCATTTCTATTTTTCATATTTCTGTCGGCTTATCAAAAATTTAAAAATTTAAATTTTTTACGGAACAATAATAAAAAGGTGGTTGTTATGGTTAGGAGAGCTGAAAGAGAATTGGGTAAATACATTGTTTTAGAGATGTTGAATGAAGTAGGGGTTGGAGGGGTTCCGGAAAAACTTCTTGAGGCAATAGATTATGCCCTTAGTAGGATAGAAGATATTTATGAGGGTCCAGAAAGTATACAAGAATTGATGTACATGGACCCTAAAAAAATATTTCTTGAAAAATATTGAGCTTTTTTCTCTTTTTTCTTAAAAATCTTTAAAATTTGTTCGGAGTTTGAAAATAATTATGATAAAATCACTGAAACTCAGAAACTGGAAATGTCATCTTGATTCGGAATTCGAATTTTGTGAAGGTACAAACGCTTTAGTAGGCGTAATGGGAGCCGGTAAAACCTCTGTTCTCGAAGCAATATGCTTTGCTCTTTTTGGTACATTTCCAGCGCTTCAGCAGAGGAAGGTGAAGTTAGAGGACATTATAATGAAAAAACCTGTTCGAAAGGATTATGCTGAAGTAGAGCTGAGCTTTGTTAATAACGGAAGCGTTTATACTGTAAAAAGAAGAATAGAGCGGGGAAGGGCAACGCAGGCTGAGCTTAGAATAAACGGAAAGCTCGTTGAAGCTCAGCCACAAAGGGTTACCGAATTTGTAGAGGATGTTCTTAAAATAGATTTCGATCTTTTCGCCCGGGCAATTTATTCCGAGCAGAACAAAATAGAAAGTTTTCTAACTCTACCAAGAGGAGAAAGAAAAAAGCGTATAGATGAGATTTTAAAGCTTGATAGATTTGAAGCCGCAAGAGCGAGTGTGGTAACGCTTTCAAATAGAGTTAATTCATGCTATGAAGAATTCTCGAGACTCGCGCTTCAGCTTGCTCGAGAAACGAACAAAGAAGAGATTTCCTCTCTGGAAAGTGAA
Source organism: Candidatus Aenigmatarchaeota archaeon (assembly GCA_026985775.1). GTDB lineage: Archaea > Aenigmatarchaeota > Aenigmatarchaeia > Aenigmatarchaeales > SZUA-1535 > SZUA-1535. Next base: position 3,332 of record JALSPV010000092.1, on the reverse strand, counting down.
ATAAGAGAAATAGAAGAAAAAATGAAAAGCGCAAGAGAAACGCTTGAAGAATTAGAGCGCATCTACGCGGAGAAAAACGCAAAATTAAAGATTATGGATGAGATAAAAAGAAAAATTGAAACCCTTGAAAAAAGGCACAGCATGCTTCTTGGTTCCATCTCAGCATTAGAAAAAGCTCTTGAAAAGGAAGTTCCTGATGAAAAGCTTTTGCGTTCAGCTATTTCAAGGCTAAGAGCAATTCTTGAAGAGCTTCGTGAGAAAAAGCTCGCGATCGAGAAAGAAATTCTTTCGCTTAGAAAAAATGTCGAAAGAACAAGTGTTGAGTTAAGGGAAGTTGAAAATGCTGAAAGAAAGATACATGAGTTAGAAGAAAGAGAAAAAATTCTTGATGTGCACGCCAAAGAATTAGAGGTAATAGAGAGAGAAGTTGAAGAAAAGAAAAGCGAGCTCGAAAAGAAAACTCAAGAATACTATGAAGCCAATACAAAAGTAAAGGAGCTTGAAAAAGCCGTGAAAGAGCTTGAAAGGGAAATAGGAAAATGCCCAATATGCGATTCAGAGCTTCCTGAAAACAAGAGGCTTGCTTTAAAAGAAAGAAAAATGCGCGAAATACAAGAACTTAAGAGCACTATTATTTCTCTACGCAAAGAAATTTCGCTTCTTCAAAAGGAGATTGAAGAGCTTGAAAAAAGAAAGAAAAACGCTGAGATGAGTAAAATAGAGCTTTTACAGGTGAAAAGAGAAGTAGAGGAACTTAAAAAGAAGATAAGTCTGAAATACGAGCTTAAAAGCAGGCTTGAAAAATTTCAAAGTGAACTTGAGGGTTTTGAAAGAGAAATCGAGCAAATAAGGGAGAGGGAAAAAGAAATAGAAATAAAGCTAAGGGAGAAAAACCTTGAGCTTGAAAAGGTTATGGAGCACATGAGAAAAAAGAAAGAACTCGAACAAAAAAGAGCTGAACTTGAAAGTGTTGAAAAAGAACTTGAAGATTCCAAAAAACTGTTCTCCGCGGAGAAATATGAAATGCTCCTAGAAGAGCTTCGCGAAATCTATGCAAAAAAGAAAAGCATAGAAACAGAGCTTGTTTCATTGGAAAGGCTTGCGGAAGAAAAAAGAAAAAGGCTGGAAGAACTAAAGAGAAATCTGGAACTCGCTGAAAAATACGCTAGCGAAAGCAAGAAGATGGAAAGTCTTTTGAAAGAGCTTGAGAAATTCAAAATTGCTTTGCAAAAAACACAAGAAGAGCTGAGAAAGTACTTTATAAGCGCTGTTAACGAGGCCATGCAAAGTATTTGGGAAGAGCTTTATCCGTATGGAGATTTTCCTGTAATTCGCTTGCATGTTACACAAGAAGATTATATTCTTCAGCTTCAGGATTTGACAGGTGCCTGGGTTTCTGTTGAGCATGTTTCAGGAGGCGAAAGAACTCTTGCAGCATTAACGCTCAGAATAGCACTTGCCCTTATTCTCGCACCTCAGTTAAGATGGCTCATTCTCGATGAACCAACACATAACCTCGATATTCGCGCGAGAGAGGAACTTGCAAGAATACTTCGAGACAGAATCTGCGAGTTTGTTGATCAGGTGTTTTTAATCACTCACGATCCTGTTCTCGAAGGTGCTGTTTCGGGAGTGCTTTACAGAATTGAGAGAGAAAAAGAAAAAAACGTTCCTGCAAAAGTTATAAGAATAGAATAAAATTAGTAAAATCGTCAATTGCTTAACCTTATTTTGCCGAAAATTTTATATTTAACATTTTCAAGTCTTTAATGTTAGCTTTTAATTCTCAAGGTGATGTGGATGGCAAAAGACTGGAAAGTCCTCGTTTGGAAATGTCCGAAGTGTGGCAGGGAATATTCATACACCTCTTATGTAAAGGCGAGAAACAACAGGTGCAGATGCGGAACAAAACTTGTACTTCAACTCAATTAATTTTTACTTTATTTTTAATTTTTCTGGTATTACATTGTAATAATAAAACAGCAAAAGTTACATTTCAGAGTAGAAAAAAATAAATACCCTCGTATAAAAATAACACCTATATCTTGAGCTTTTTGCTCAAGAAGACACTATATATGAGAAAATATATAATGGGGTGGTAAAATGCGCTGTCCATACTGCGGTTCAGATGATATCAAAGTTCTTGAAACGCGCGAATCAGGAGGAACTATAAGGAGAAGGAGAGAATGTCTTTCCTGTGGAAAAAGATTTACAACTTACGAAAGAATAGAAACGACACCAATTGTTGTTGTTAAAAAAGATGGGAGAAGAGAGCAGTTTGATCCACAAAAGGTTCTCCGTGGAGTTCTTAAAGCCTGTGAGAAGCGTCCTGTTTCAAGAGAGGATATAGAAAAAATTGTTGAAAGAATCCAGGAAAAATTAATGGGAAGAGAAGAAGTTAGCTCACAGGAAATAGGAGAACTTGTAATGGAAGAACTTAAAAAGCTTGATAAAGTTGCTTATATCAGGTTTGCTTCTGTTTACAAAGAATTCAAAGATGTGAAGGAGTTCGAAAAGCTTCTAAAGAAACTTGAGAAGGAGAAGAAGAGAAGAAAGATAAAGAAGGTTAGGAAAAGAGATGGTAGCATAGTAGATTTTGACAAAGAAAAAATAGTCCATGCAATATGGAAGGCTGCTCAAGCTGTTGGTGGAAAGGATTACGAGCTTGCAAGAAAGGTTGCCGATGAAGTGGTTGAACTTCTCGAAGAGCGCTTCTCACATAGAATACCAAGCGTCGAGGACATTCAGGATGTTATAGAAAAGGTTCTTGTTGAAAACGGACATTACAGAACAGCAAAGGCATTTATTCTCTACCGTCAGCAGAAGACAAAGATAAGAGAAACTAAAGACATTTACGTTGATGTAATAAATACAATAAACGAGTACTTATTAAAAACCGATTGGCGGGTTTGGGAAAACAGCAACCAGGATTACTCTTTCTCTGGATTGATGCTACACATATCTGGAAAGGTAATAGCAAATTACACACTTAACCATGTGTACACACCTGCAATAGCAGAAGCACATAAGAAAGGTTATTTCCACATACACGATTTAAGTCACGGGATAGTTGGGTATTGCGCTGGATGGAGTTTGCAGAAGCTCATACTCGAAGGTTTTGGAGGTGTGCCGAACAAAACAGATGCAAGAGCAGCGAAACATCTTGGTTCCCTTGTGCACCAAATGGTAAACTTCCTTGGATGCACACAGATGGAGTTTGCGGGTGCACAGAGTTTTAGCTCTGTAGACACTCTTCTCGCACCTTTCGTCAAAGTAGAGAGACTTAACTACAAGCAGGTTAAGCAAGCCATGCAGGAGCTTGTTTACTCCCA
>JALSPV010000091.1 GCA_026985775.1 Candidatus Aenigmatarchaeota archaeon | reverse complement strand
AGGTTTAATACGATTTTCACCTCTTTATGTGAGCGCTGTTTTTACACAATTCCAAAGAGTTTCGACAATTTCAAAAGCTAAGCTTGGTGGAGAAGGATTTACATCACCTTTTTTCACTACGAAAATTCTTCCAATGCCTCTTTTCTCCCCTAGTATTGGTTCGTATTGTCCTGTTATTTCGATATCGCTCTCGTCATCTCTAACAGAAATTATTCTGTACCTTTCTTTTCCACCGAATGGTATTTTTCTTACAGGAAATTCAAGGTATATCCTCTGAAATTTTTAATGTATTTCCTAGCTCTATTATTCTTATGTTTATTTCAATGTTTTGTTTTTAGCAAGAAATTTTTTGAAACCCTTTTCGCTGTAATAAAAACGATGTCTCCAAGAAGTTCCTGCAATAACATATAAGCAATGATTTACTTTAAGTTTCTTTTGCAGTTCGGAAATCAGTTCTGGAGCTTCATCAAGAGAAAGTTTTTCTATTAACAAAAATGTCTGATCATTGTATGATCCGTTTTCATCTTAAAATTGCTCTACTCTTTTTTCCGATAATTTACCCAAAATAAGCGGAATTTTTCTGTCATCAAAATCTTTTTCCCATGTATAAACCAATTTTTCATTTTTCGCTTCCACAGTTTTAAAATAATTTCCAATAAGAGGCACATAGAAATAATAATTTCCCTCTCCAACAGGTGGGAATTTTTCTAATCCCGTAATAAGTTATTCCTCCCACTAATCCGTAGAAAGGATTATCAAATAAAATATATCCAGCGCCAATTCCTAATACTGCATCACCGGCCAGCTCGGTAAGATTTTCAAAAATATTCCTAAGTCTATTTTTAAAAGTTAACTTTTCGGTTTCTTCACTCATTTTTTCTTCTTCACCCCCATAACTCTTCCATTGCCTCGACTACTATAGGAGCTATCTCTTTGTAAAGCTTTCCGTTTGCAAATGCCATGAAATGTACATTTGTTTGTGTATCACATGGATAATTCCAGAATCCTTCTTCACTTCCAAAGCCATCTGTTATAATACACCCCGCCTCTTTGAGAGCAAGAGCGCAACATACATCATAAGGATGTGCACATAAGCCAAGTTCTTTGCCTTGTTTTTTCAAAACTTCCTCTTGCAAGGGTCTGAGATCTGCTACCATTCTATACCTTCCTGTAAGCAAATAGTAAAACTGTCCTGCATTTGAAATGTATTCATGGAAGAAAACAAGTGCCTTGCCTTTTTCTATTTTTCCAATAACTTTTTCAACAACATAATCAGCTATCTTTGCCAAATGTTCTCTTGGAGGGAAAAAGCTTGTAAAAGCTACGAAACCATGAGCAATGCTACTAGCCTTACTTGGGGTTGGTTTTAAAGTTTCTACTTTTTCCCATGTTTCTGTTTCATATCTTTCTATTTTTGTTCTCTTTCCTTTTTCTGCGATTACCAAATCTATGTATTTTTTATCAAGGTTTGGAACCTGAAGCATCGCGCAGAATTCTATGTCTTCAAGTTTTGGAGTTTCATCTTCTTTAACCTTTCCAAGTCCTACAAGGCTAAAAGCTGTATCTTGAAGCTGATACATTAAA
>JALSPV010000090.1 GCA_026985775.1 Candidatus Aenigmatarchaeota archaeon | reverse complement strand
AGAATAGCGAGAATGAGCGACAAGGAATTTGAGGAATACATTCAGAAAAAGAAAGAGAAAAAAAGGAAAAAGAAGAAATGTTAAAACGTTTTTCAAAATTCACAATCTCTGATTCCTCCTTTTTTTAATTTTGATTTATTTTTTCTTCTGAAATTATTTCTGTTTCGAACTCGTAAATTTCTGTGTCTTTATCCATCCATGCATCTGCTTGTAGACCTGCCTTGAAGCACAAATTTGCCAGGAATTCATAAGGGTCTTGTAACTCTTTCCAAACCTGCGGCAGAAACAAGCCAGAGTTAAACCCCTTTTTGATAATATATCCTTTTTTCTTATCCAAAAGTTCAGGGAGTCTTTTTCTTTCCTCTATGGTTAGTTCGAGTTTTTTTGGAACGGAAAGTAAAGAAATTTCAAGAGTTATTTCATCAAGTTCATTTTCTTGCAAAGGTGGAAACCTTGGATCGTTTGCTGCTTCTACAGCAGCCCTTGCAAGTGCTAAACCAAGTGGAAAATCGGGATAAGGGAATCCTATACACCCGCGCAACATTTTTTCATTTCCATGTTTTTTGTAAATTGTAACAAAAACTCCTTTTTTCTCTTTCAAAAATTCTGGAAGTTTTTCAAGTTCAGGTGTATAAATTTTCCCTTCTTTTACCCACAATTCTATAGCTTTTCTCGCTATTTCAATAAGAATTTGTTTGTTTTCTTTGTTCATGCTACTCGCTTTCATATTTTTATTTTCTCAACGATCTTCAAATATTTTTGAAGTCTTTTCACTTCTTTTTCAAGAATGGTAAGTGTTCTTAGAACTTCTTTCCTCTCTTTACCTTCCGTGGTCTCAAGTTCTTTTCTCAATTCTTTGAACTTTGCAAGTGCAAGCTCAACGTTTTTTCCAAGACGCATTATAAAGGCTTTTCTCAGAGCACTGAGCAAATTTCCCTGAAGCTCAACGTAAAGCTTTCTATCACCGGCCTTTTTAACCTTTTTAATTATCCCAAAAATCTCGAGAAAATCAAGAGAAAGCGAAACCATGGAAGGAGAATAACCCGTTTCTTTTGCAAGTTCCTGAAGAGATAGCTTTCCGCCTTTTACTAAAAGCGCCGCAATTATTCTTCCGTGAACCTCGCTGTATCCAAGAGAGCTTGCAATATCTGCAAAAAGCGAATAAATATTCTTTTCTATTTCTTTTGCCTGCATAAGGTTTATATATTTGCATCTTTTAAAAGTTTTAATAAAATTTAAACAAAGGGGTGTAAGAGCTTGCCAAGAAGAAAAAAACGCGCAAACCCAAAGTCACTCGCACTTAAAGAAAATGAGAAATTCATTTTTGAAACATCCAGCTTATGTCCAGAATGCTTAGCAAGAATTCCTGCACTTGTTTTTGCCCGCGACGGAAAGGTTTTCATAAGGAAAGTTTGCGAAAAACACGGAGTTTTTGAAGACCTTTATTGGGGAAGCTATGAAATGTTCATTCGCGCAATGAAATGGGCAAGAGATGGTAAGGGGGTAGAAAACGGTATAGAAGTAAAAAGACTTTGTCCAGAAAACTGCGGTATATGCAAAAGGCATAAATCACATACAGCACTGGCAAATGTGGTTGTTACAAATCGCTGTGATTTACGTTGCTTTTACTGTTTCTTCTACGCAGAAGCAATGGGATATGTATATGAGCCTGATCTCGAGACTATTCGGAAAATGTTCAGAAGACTAAGGGAGATGAGGCCTGTTCCAGCAAAGGCTGTGCAGCTAACAGGTGGAGAGCCGTGTTTGAGAGACGATTTAATTGAAATTATCAAAATAGCGAAGGAAGAAGGATTTGATCATGTGCAGCTCAACACAAATGGAATAAGACTTGCAATGGATAAAGATCTCGCCACGAAAGTAAGAAAAGCCGGAGTTAACACTGTTTATCTGAGCTTTGACGGTCTTTCTCCAAAGACAAATCCAAAAAATTATTGGGAAGTGCCACTTGCAATGGAAAATTGCAGGAAAGCTGGGTTGGGTATAGTTTTCGTTCCAACTGTTGTTAAAGGTGTTAATGATCACGAGGTTGGTAACATTCTTAAGTTTGGACTTAAGCATATCGATATAGTTCGCGGTGTAAACTACCAACCCGTTTCGCTCGTTGGTAAGCTTACAAAGGCTGAGGTAAAGAAATACAGAATAACAATTCCCGAAGTCATAGAAAGACTCTGCGAAACAGGTATAGTTGAACCAGAAGATTTTTACCCTGTACCAACACCTTATGCGATTTCGAAAATAGTTGAAGTGATAACAGGAAAACCACAGTACTATTTAACTTCGCATTTCGCATGCGGAAT
>JALSPV010000089.1 GCA_026985775.1 Candidatus Aenigmatarchaeota archaeon | reverse complement strand
AGGAATAAGACATGTAGTGTCCAGAAAAAACAATCCTCAGGCAAGAGGCAAAGTTGAGAGGTTCTGGTTAGAATACGACAGGCATAGATGGAAATTCAACAGCGTGGATGAATTTGTCAAGTGGTACAATCGCAGGATTCACGGTGCGTTATGGCTTGAAATTGGTGAGAATCCAGAAGAGGCATTCATCCGAAAGGCACCGCCTGAATCCCTGCTCGCTTGTTTTTCTCACTAACCGAAAAGCTCTCAGAGGGAGGTGATACCAATGCATTTTTATAGGCGAAAAAATAACCGTACTCTACACCCAGAATTCACAGTTTGCATATTTGTTTAATCCTTCAAGCTTTATTGCCTTTAGAGATCTCTCACATGGTTTTCCTTTATGAGGCACAATAAACATTGCTAAAGTTCCTCTCTTTTTCAGTCTCTTCTCCATTTCTTTTAACAATTCATTTCCTACAGATTCGTAACCCTCCTTAATCAAAAACCGGATGTAGCTCAGCTGAACATCGTAGCTTGCGATACATGTTCCAACAACTTTTCCGTTATCTTCCGCAATCAAGAATAGATCTGGATATTCTCTAATTTTTCTTTCATATATCTATTTCCTGTCAAACGGGGTTAAGAAATTTAATGATTTCCAGAAATCTCTCACCTTTTGCCAGTCTTCGATTTTGAATTCCCTTATATTCATTTTAGTCACCCTTTGCCATGCTTGCTGCACAAATAAATCTCATTTTACATTTTTCACAGGCTTTTTTATGGCTTACGAAATTAACTGGAGTTAGTAAGACAAACAGAATAAGGAAGATTAGATTTGAGGGAGAATAGTCAAGAACGAGTGCCAAAATAATTCCTACGATGGGTATTGCTGTTGCTAACATCCATGTTATACCAGCAAGTTTTACTACTAGTTGATAATTTCCAGAATTTTTCTTAAACATAAGAGCAGAAAGTCTGCCCCAACCTGTGCTACATAGCTTTCCGTAGTAATAGCAATGCGTGCAGAGATGTTTTCTTAAAACAAAGAGAGGCATTATGATAAGGAATAGAGCATACAACACAGAAATTATTGGAAATCCATAGATTTTAAGTGGTAGCATTCCAATAAACCCTATTCCAAAATAAACAAGAAAAAAAATGTTTTGTCCAATAACCCAACCAAGCGGATATTCTTCAAGTCCTTCTCTGTAAAGTTTTTCTTCCATGTTCATAATAATTCCTCGTTAATTTTTATTGTTTTTTCTTCCAATCCGCACCGCCCGATTACGCCTAACGTTTGGCGGATAAACGAAGTGCCGTAGGCATTTGGACGAGCGTTAGCGAGTCGTTTATCCACTGTTCAACGACCCGAGCTTTGCGAGGGCAAATCCCGAAGGGATTTGAGTTCACGGAGCGGTGCATTTTTTATATTTCTCATATTCTTGTTTTAAAATACCAAATTTTAGTTCATTGTGCCATTTGTTATATCTAAATCTACATTCTCTCGCTACACCTTCTAGTTTAAAACCTGATTTTTCTAAAACCCTCCTTGAAGCAACATTTTCTTCAAACAGATTAGCATAAACTCTATGAAGTTTTAATTTTTCAAAAGCAAATTTAAGAACCAATTTAACTGCTTCTGTCATAAGTCCTTTTCCCCAATATTTTTTGCCTAACCAATAACCAAGCTCTGCATTTTTATTTTTCCAATCAATATGCATTAAACTTACAGCACCAATTACTTTATTTTCGGTTTTTAAAACAATAGCAAAACCATATTCTTCTTTGTTTTTTATTTTATAATGTGTTTTTCTTATCCATTTTATAGCATCTTGTTTTTTATAAGGCCAGTGGATATTTAAAGTCCATTTTACCATTTCCTTATCTTGTAAATTTTCATAAATATCTTCAGCATCAGAAAGTTTAAGTTTTCTCAGTTTTATTCTCTCTCCTTCTATTTCGAGTTTAAGTTTGGCCATAATAATCACATTAATTTTATAATTTTTCCCAAAAGCGCCGCGGAGTGAATTTCGTTAAACGTTCTGCGGGTATCTGAAGTTCCGCCGAAGGCGATTTGGGTGAGGGCTGAAAGCCCGAACCAGATACCCGCATGTTGTCCGAGTGCGTAAGCACCGAAGCTAAGCGGAGAGTGCCAGAGCCCGTTTTTATACTACCTTTTTTCAACATATAATCTATACCTCTTTTTGGGTTCTATCACTTCAATAATCAGTTTATCACCTTCTTTTAGGTCTTTATGTTTGTTATACCACGGTTTCAAACCACCTTGAATATAGTTGCCTGCATCAGGGTCCCCATATTCTGTGTCTCTTGGGGCAGAGGTTACTTTTGTTCTTATTTCGCCAATGTCAGTTTCT
>JALSPV010000088.1 GCA_026985775.1 Candidatus Aenigmatarchaeota archaeon | reverse complement strand
GCTCCAAAAGCGCTTTGAAAACTTTAAGCTCGACTTTATCAAAAAACTTAGAAATTTCGAGAAGCTCTATTATTTTTTTGCACATTTCAGGATAAATCATGAAAAATTTTTCTCAAAAAAGCTTTTTAAGGTTGTTATTCACAAAGCTTTGCTATGCAAAAAGGTGAATTTGTGAGAATAAATTACAGGGGTATTGTAAAAGAAACCGGGGAAGTTTTTGATGAAGGAAAAAATATCCCAATAGTTGTTGGAGAAGGTTTTGTAATAAGGGGTCTAGATGAAGTAATTGAAAAAATGAATGTTGATGAAAAGAAAAAAGTCGAGCTTCCACCAGAAAAGGCCTTTGGAAAAAGAAGACCCGAGCTCATAAAAGTTTTTCCTCTTTCTGCATTCAGAGAACATAATTTAGACCCTAAACCTGGGATGGTTGTTAATATAGATGGTGTTTTGGGAAGAATCGTTTCAGTTTCTTCGGGAAGAGTTACTGTGGACTTCAATCATCCACTTACAGGAAAGCACATAATTTATGAGGTAGAAATATTGAGCAAAATAGAAGGGGAAGAAGAAAAAGCAAAGGCTTTGGTTGAGTATTTTTTTGGGGAAAAAGAAAAATTCTCCGTAGAAATTAACAAGGAGAGTGTAAAAGTTTACATAGAAAAACCTGTCCCAGAAAGCGTTAAAATACCTATTTCTGAGACGATGAAAAAATTTCTTGGAGTGAAGGAAGTTACATTCTTAGAAAAACAATGAGGCAATTTTTGTTTCATTTTTCCAAAATTATAAATCGAATTATAAAATTTTCAAAACGTTTAAATATATTGTCTTTTTAGTGGTGTTAGGTGATGGAAATATGGCAGGAAGGCCTTCTGAATCATCAAGAAAAAAGGTTTCAATAGATGATGAAGAGCTCAAGAAACTTCTCGAATCCAGAAAGGCAGTGATAAAAGTTGTTGGTATAGGAGGTGCAGGAAACAATACAATCTCAAGAATGATGCAAGTTGGTATAGTAGGTGCTGAAACAATAGCGATGAACACAGATGCTCAGGATTTACTTTACACAGATGCTGATTATAAAGTTCTGCTTGGAAAAGAATCGACCCGTGGTCTTGGAGCAGGAGCAGACCCTCACCTCGGAATGGAGGCAGCAAAAGAAAACAAGGACGAGATTAAAAAATATCTTAAAGGGGCGGATATGGTATTCATTACGTGCGGTCTTGGTGGAGGAACAGGAACTGGAGGAGCTCCTGTAGTAGCAGATGTAGCAAAAAAAATAGGAGCACTTACAGTCGGTGTAGTGACACTTCCATTTACAATGGAAGGAAAGCAGAGGATGGATAACGCAAAATGGGGTCTTGAACAACTTGAAAGCATAGTTGATACTCTTATAGTAATTCCCAATGACAAACTTTTAGAAATAGTTCCAGATGTTTCGATAACGACAGCATTCAGAATAGCAGATGAAATTCTCGTAAACGCTGTTAAAGGTGTGACAGAGCTCATAACAAAGCCTGGTCTCGTCAACCTCGATTTCGCAGACATAAGGGCTGTAATGAGCTCAGGCGGATTAGCAATGATAGGGGTAGGAGAAAGTGACAGAGAAAACAGAGCTATAGAGGCTGTTGAAAAGGCTCTAAATAATCCACTTCTCGATGTAGAAATAGACGGGGCAAGAGGAGCACTGATAAATGTTGTAGGAGGGGCAGATATTACAATAAGAGAATGTCAAGAAATAGTGGAAGCTGTAACATCAAAGCTTTCACCAGAAGCAAAGGTAATCTGGGGTGCACAGGTTGAAAAAGAACTTGGGGATACAGTAAGAACACTCCTAATAATTACAGGCGTCAAAAACTCGATACTCTCAGAACCAGAAAAAACATTCAGCGCAGAGAAGAAGAAAGAAATAGAAAAGATTCTTGGTATAGACTTTATTTAAAAACTTTTATATTTTTATTTTTTAATGTTTTTGGTATGTTTTCAAGAATAAAGAAAAAACTCGCCGAATACAGACGGGTAATAAAGGTTGCTATAAAACCGACGAAAGACGAATTTGTGGTTTCAGTTAAGGTTGTAGCAATTGGTGTGGCAATAATTGGAATAATAGGTCTTGGCGTACAAATAATATTTTGGATACTACTCCCAGGTGCATAGATATGATATACGCGATAAAAACTACCGTTGGTAGGGAAAGCGCTGTGGTTTCAGCCATCACAAACAGGGTAAAGAAGACAGGAGGCGATATAAAGGCTATTTTGTACCCGGTTGAGTTAAAGGGTTATATTTTTGTCGAAATAGGAGAAAGTGCAAGAGTCGAAGATTTGATAAAAGGAGTTCCTTACATTAAGGGTTACATTCATACAC
>JALSPV010000087.1 GCA_026985775.1 Candidatus Aenigmatarchaeota archaeon | reverse complement strand
AACACAGCTGATTTCGTCAGCGAACCACATGCAGCTGTATGCTGCGATAAAAAAGTAAAACCTCTAAACCTTGTTGCAGAAGAAAGTAAAGAAGCGAGAAAGTGTATAACAGATCTTGCATGCGAAGGAGAACAAAAGATAAAAAAGCTTGTATTAAGTTCAGGACACTGGTTTGATACAAGGCCTTATGAAAAAGCATTTTCTGTGCTTAATGAAGCACGTGAAGTGCAACCAAGAACATTTGAAGAACTCCTAGCAATCAAAGGTCTTGGAGCAAAAACTCTTCGCGCACTAGCGCTTATTGCAAAGTTAATTTATGGTTGTGAGCTTTCTTGGAGAGACCCAGTAAAATATTCATTTGCGCATGGTGGAAAAGATGGTGTACCATATCCTGTGGACAAAAAGCTTTATGATAACACAATCTTAACACTCGAAGAAGCTATACAGCATGCGAAGCTAGGAAAAACAGAAAAACTTCATGCCTTAAAAGCACTTGAGAAGCTAAAAATATAACGAGGTGTCTTTCATGGGAGTTATGAAAGAGATCGAAAAAGAAATTACACAGGCCGTTAAGGAACTTTACGGAAAGGAACTAGCTGCAATGCTTTCTGAAACACCAGATACAACTCTTGGAGATTACGGTACGCCTGTTTGTATGCGACTCTCAAAAATCACTGGAAAAAAACCAGACGAAATAGCAGAAGAGATAAAAAACAGAATAAAGCACGAACTCATCTCGGGAATTGAATTCTGTAGGGGTTATTTGAACATAAAGCTCGACAGAAAAGCTGTTCTTGAACGCTTGCTTTATGAGCAAATGGAATTTGAGAAAAAAGGAGAAAAGATAATTGTCGAACACACCTCGGTAAATCCTAACAAATCCATGCACATTGGACATTTGAGAAACGCTTGCTTGGGAGATGCTCTTGCAAGACTTTTAAGAGTTCTTGGTTACGAGGTAGAAACGCATAACTATGTTGACGATACAGGAAATCAGGTAGCAATAACGCTTCTTGGACTTATAGGAAAGGAAAACCTTGACAAGCTAGATAATGAAAACTTTCTCGAAGATCTTAGAAAAAAACTGGAAGAAATAGCAAATCGCACGTATCTTGATGATTACTGCTGGGATGTTTACACAAAAACATTTGCTGACTTTTCGGATGAAGCCATGAAAGAAGCATTGAAAAAAATAATGGAAAACCTCGAAAATCCTGCATCTCCTCTCCATAATTTTGCAAAATGGTTTGCTGAAAAAATTCTGGAATGTCATCTCGAGCTTTTGAAAGAGCTTGGAATAACGTTTGATTTGCTTCCGAGGGAAAGTGATATACTTGCACTTGGTTTCTGGAAATCTGCATTTGAAATTTTGAAAAAAAGCGAACATTTTGTTTTTGAAGAAGAAGGTAAGCATAAAGGATGTTGGGTAATAAAACTTTCTAGGCACAGTGCGTTTAGCGGAATGAAAGAACCCGATAAGGTTATAGTTAAGAGTGATGGAACTGTGACTTATACAGGAAAGGATATAGCCTATCACTTCTGGAAGTTCGGAATTCTGGGAAAAGATTTTTACTACCGCATGTTTTTACCAGAAAAATTTCCACACACATGGGTAAGTGAAAGTAAAAAAGAGCTTGCTGAAAAACCAGAAAAAAACTTTGGAAAAGCGGACAAGGTAATAAACGTTATTGACATCCGCCAGAAGTATGCACAGGATGTTGTTAAATATTCACTTGAACTTCTCGGATATAAAAAACAAGCTGCTAACTATGTGCATTATGGTTATGAGGTTGTTGTACTCAGTGCAAAAAGCGTAGAGCTTGCTGAAAGTTCTGGTAAAAAATTCGTGCACATGTCAGGAAGAAAGGGTATTGGTATAAAGGCAAGAGATTTGTTGGAGATAATGAAGCAAAAACTTGCAGAGGAACTCAAAAAGCGCGGAGAAAGCGAGGCGCTTTCTCATGAGCTTGCACGTGGGGCTTTGCGCTATTATATGGTGAAGCAAAATATAAGCAGGATTCTTGTTTTTGATTTTGATGAAGCACTCTGCTTTGAAGGAGATTCTGGAATTTATTTGATGTATGCGCTTGTAAGAGCGAAACACATTTTGAGCAGTGCAACCAAAGAGCCTAGGGTAAAAGATCTGGAAGAAGAGGAATGGAAGCTCGTAAGAAAGCTTGCAAAGTGGCGCGATATAGTGGAAGAAGCCGGAGAAAAGCTTGATATAACGATTTTAACTGATTACGCAAATGAGCTTGCAAAAGAGTTCACAAACTTTTACCATTCATGTAAAGTTGTTGGAACTGAGAGAGAAGAAGTTCGCCTAGCAATAGTAAAGGCGTTTATAAAGGTTTTCTCAAAG
>JALSPV010000086.1 GCA_026985775.1 Candidatus Aenigmatarchaeota archaeon | reverse complement strand
CTCAAAAAAAAGTTTTTTGTAATCCTTTATTTCTTCTGTTCCCCACGGATCTAAAACCATTGGCGATTCATCACCTTTCACCTAAGAATGATGGAGTTTTTACGAATTTAAAAATTTTCATTTTTTCGCAAGCACACACTTTATATCCCTTATAATCCTGGTTTTAAATCCACATTCCTCTAACCTTCTTGCTGTGCAGAACAAGAAATCTGTTACACGCCTTTTAGGCTCACCTGCGTAATGCAAAAGTCTCCCGCCTTTTTTGAGTATGCGATAAAGTTCTCGATAAAAAGATCGGGAATAAAGCTCCCTTGCCAATGCTTCTCGTGGAGGATCATGTATTATCGCATCGAAGCTTTCGTTTTCTAATTTTTTCACAAATTCAAAGGCATTCGAGAGATAAATTTCTATATTCTCTAGCTCTTTTGACCAGGGGTTGAGTTCCGCCATTTCCAGTATATTTTTATCCTTCTCTATGCTTATTACGTGAGCTTCTCTTCTATGCGTGTGGATAGCTGTATATCCAAGACCTGTGCAGATATCCAGCACCTTTTCTCCGCTTTGCGGATTTAAAGCATTTACTTTTTGTTTCGCGTCTTCCCACGGGGTAATGCCTTTAATTCTATGCATATGGATTCCGTTAATTTCAAGAGTTGGTGCTGTATTTGGAGCTACAAGACGGAGCTTGTAAACAGCGTCGTGAAAAAACAAAGCTTTTTTTACACCATCTTCAAATACAAAGAAAATGTGGTTTTGTTTGTCTTTAGCAATTTTTTTCAACACTTGTTTTTCAACAAAAACACCTCTTATTTCAACACCTTCTTCAGCAATTTTTACCTCTTCTTCACTCAATCCGAGATCAAGACTTACAATACTTTTGCCCTTTAAAATCTCCAAAGCATTGTACTTATGAAGAATCGGGACAGAAAGGTAACGGTAAAAATATCTCATGTTTTCACGGCGCTTTTGGTCTGTTTTCTATTTCTTCCTTTTCTTTGTGTTTTTTCACAATTCTTTCTAAATGATCCATGGCCTCTCCTATAGCGTCTCTTAAATCCCATCCCTGGCCGCGAGCTATGAAAACACCTTCTGTTGTCATTACTCTGCATCGCACAGAGAAAAGCTTTCTCTCACCAG
Source organism: Candidatus Aenigmatarchaeota archaeon (assembly GCA_026985775.1). GTDB lineage: Archaea > Aenigmatarchaeota > Aenigmatarchaeia > Aenigmatarchaeales > SZUA-1535 > SZUA-1535. Next base: position 1,230 of record JALSPV010000086.1, on the reverse strand, counting down.
TCTTTCTATATCTCTTTATATGGATGTGCATGTATTCTACTGGATAAATTGAATGAACTTTTCTTACCGTGTCTGAAACCATTCTATCTACAACATCCATAACTTCATTATCCTCCTCTTCCAGACCAGAATACTGGACATATACACCTTTTTCCGTCTTTGAAGAAAGCCACAGCTCAAGAATGTCTCGAGTGGTCACAACTCCAACTGGCTCATCACCTTTAATTATTATACACCCTCTTCTTCCCCCCTCTATTAACTTTTCTATTATATCCTTTACTTTTGTCAACTCTTCTGCAGTAATCGGGAATTTGTTCATAACAACAGAAACCGGTATATCCATTGTTTTTAATTCTTCAGCAGCCATCGAATACCATGAAATTCTTTCTTTTGGCTGAATCGCTTTGAGTAAATCGAGGACAGTGACTTCCCCTACGAGCTTATCTTCATCGTCCACTACTGGCAATCGAGATATATTTTTTTCGCGCATTATTGCGCGTGCTTTTCCTATGTCTTCGTTCTGATGAATAACTTCAGCGGGAGACATTATTTCTTCTCCTGTTTTTTCGGAAAAAATCTTCTCCCTTTTTAGTACTTTCAAGACATCTATTACGCTTACAATTCCAACAAGGTTTCCAGTTACATCAACAACTGGAACTGCTCTTAAGCCGTTTTCGAAAAGAAACTTTGCAACCTCTTCAACACTTGCACTTTCATTAAAAGCATGTATGTGCTCCATTATACTACCGATTTTCGTGACCGTTGGGTCTTGAACATTTTTCCTTGCAAGAATTTTGTAGTGCACAAAACCAACAAGCTTACCTTCCTCATCTACAACAGGTGCTTCATGAACGCGTTTGTTTTCCATTAAACTTATGAAGTCTATTACTCTATCATCTGGTCTCAATGCATGTGGTTCTTCCATTATTTCTCTTATTTCCATGCTATCACCCCGTAGTTGAGTTTTGGGGTTTTGGAGTTTAAAAATTTATTTTATGGTTTGAAGAACTTCACCTGAAAGTATTTTACCTTCTTTTCTTTTGAAACAACAGCCCAGAGCATCTCTGCTCTGATTGTGTGTGCTAACCTAACAGCACGCGCAAGTTCTGGAAAAGAAAACTCAAAGCCTTCTGGCACAGAAAACACAACCCATTTTGTGTGCTCTCTTGCAGTTTTCTTCCCTCGCTTAAGCGGATGAACACCGCGCTGATAAACGCGAAAATCGCAACC
>JALSPV010000085.1 GCA_026985775.1 Candidatus Aenigmatarchaeota archaeon | reverse complement strand
TGTTTATGCCAAGGACGGGAAGCCCATAAGCTCTGAGCGAATAAAAAAAGGTGAAATAGACGAAGACGGATTTTTACTCAAGAGGTGAGAAAATGGAAATAAGAGAATTTCAGAAACTCATAAAAAAGCTTTATTTTCACAAGGACTCTGAGAGAGGTGTTGAAAAAACGTTTATATGGCTTTGCGAAGAGCTTGGTGAGCTTGCAGAAGCCTTGTTGAAAAAGGACAAAAACATGCTAAAGGAAGAGCTTGCAGATGTTTTTGCATGGCTCGTAAGCCTTGCAAACCTTTTAGAAATAGATTTGGAAGATGCTGTAAGAGAAAAATACCCGGAATTTTGTGTTAAGTGCGGAAAAATTCCTTGTGAGTGTAAAGAAAAAACGAAATAAGCTATAGGCTTTCAACTCGTTTTTTATAATTTTGGTAAATTTTCCATAGAGCCTTTTTGCTTACTCCTGTATTTATACATTCAAAATCGAATTCATAATCAAACCCTTTTTCTTCACTGTATTTTTTCAAATCTATTCCAAGCCTTTTTGCTTCTTTTATCCAAGAAGAGTAGTTTAAACCACGCGCATAAACCCTTGCGAGTAACTTGGAAATATTTTTTCCCCCTATGCTTAGAAGCATTTGAATAAACGCTTTCTTTGGGTTTGTGAAATGCGCCTTTACTGTAAGCTTTGAAATCCATTTTTTCATTAGCTTGTTTTTTCTTTCCAGTTCACGAATGTTTTGAAAAGGTGCAAATTGCATTGGAGTATGAGGTTTTGGAACAAATATGCTGAAAGTTGCAGAAACCTGCATTATTTTTCGTAGCTTTTTAATGAGCGCAACAATTTCATCCATATCCTCTTCTCTTTCTCCTGGCAGTCCGAGAATGAAGTAAAGCTTTAGCTTTTTAACTCCGACTTGTTTTAAGAGTTCTGCAACTTGGAGAATTTCCTCGTTTGAAAATCTTTTGTTCAGTGCACGCCTTATTCTTTCGCTCGACTCTGGGGCTATGGTAAATGTTTTTGGCGAAATTTCTTTGATTAGGTGCAAATATTCAACAATCTCGGATAATCTAGAGGAAGGAAACGAAAGCTCTATTCCCGCGCTTTTTACAAAGGATACTATTTTTTCTATTTCTCTATGCGCGAAAATATCAGAACCTATAAGAAAAACTTTTTCTGGTTTCAAGATCGAGACGACTTCACAAGCTGCTTTTACATCACAATATGCTAATTTCTTTGTCCACCCAAGCAAACAAAACAAGCATCTGTTTCTGCAACCACATTGTACTTCTACATGAAGCTCGCCTTCACAAAACGCGTAATAAAGCAACTCCCTTTCATCGCTTACACTTGCATATTCCTTCTTTCCCGGAATAAAAACATGCTCGTTTTCCGCATTTTCTTCGATGACTTTTTTAACAACTTCAGTAGAGAAGTCACCAATGAAAAAAACGTCTATAAACTCGTAAAGCGGAAACGGATTTACTGCAACAGGACCCCCAAGAAATATTTTTGGTTTGCCTTTTCTTTCATTTCGCTTAATCTTTATACCTTCTCTTTCCAGAATTTGAAGGATGTAGGGATAATTATTTTCGAAATGACAGCTAACAAGAATTTTTTCTGGTAAATGTGAAAATGCTGGAGAGGCCGTATCAAGAAAAACGAATTTTGCATAAGGAAAAATATTTTTCAACCAGTTTACACTTATACATTTCTTCGCTATTTTAGTTTCCCTTGGGTAAAGTATTGCAAGCATGTAAAGAGATGTGATGCAAAATTTTTAATGTTCAAGACCTTTGAAACAGATGGTATAGTTATTTCACATCTCTCTCCGCATGTCCAGAACAATTCATAGCGATACTGGTATTAAGAATTGTGCAAATTTGTATATTTTTGTTGAGTCTCTAAGATTTCAATACACGGATAAAATTTATGAGAAAATTAAAGAAAAAATAAAAAAGGTTTCACGAACAAAATAACCGAGAGCTTAACGAATTTAAACTAAAGGGCGAGAGATCTATGGACAAGATTAGAGTAGTCTGCTTTGGTGGCGGTAACGCAATGCCAAAAGCTGTGCTTCAAGAGCTTAAAAATTACGATAAATTTGAAATAACAAGCGTTACTTCCATGGTTGACAGCGGTGGTAGTACAGGAGCGCTACGAAGAGAGCTTAACGTCCTTCCACCTGGTGATATAAGAAGGCATATTCTGGCTCTATCTCAAGCTGAGGAATGGAAAAAGAAGCTATGGAAATTCCGCTTTGCTAATGACATAGTTTTCGAAGACGGTCATCGTGGGCATAATTTTGCAAATATTTTCATTGCAGGCTTGGAGTATGTGCTTGACGATTTTGAAAAGGTGTTGGAAATTGTCCATAAGTTCATGGAA
>JALSPV010000084.1 GCA_026985775.1 Candidatus Aenigmatarchaeota archaeon | reverse complement strand
TTTTCTCCTAGAACTTTTGCAAGGCCTTCGTCTTTAGCAAGTGTAAATTCCTCGAAGTCGAACGTATAGAGTTCGAAAAGCAACAATCTTCCTACAAGAAAAGGTAAAACGTTTGTTTTTATTTCAAGTGAAGATGAGCCAGAGATAAATATTTTCACTTCAGAAGAGTTGTTTTTCCAACCTGTCTAGCACCTCGAATACCGAGAATTTCCCTTCTTTGGAGATATTTCCTTATCTTATTCTCGAGTTTTCTTTTATAAAATACATCTCCCATACGATTCTATTATTTTTCCTAATATTTAAAATTAACTCTATTATTTTTGCAAAATAGGAAAAAAATATAGAGTTGATTAGATATCTCTTGAAAAAATATTAAGTTTTTCCTCGACCATTTTCCAACCTTTAACTTTTCTTTCTTTCATAGTTTTCAAATACTCTTTTAGTTTTTCCAAATTCGCAACTTCTAGAAGATTTGGAAGAATCTCCTCTGTAAAGGGGTAGGAATAGTAAATCATGTCTATTATCGTTTTTTCGGGATCAGAAACTTTTATCCATTCTTCCACATCTTCGAGAAAAATTTCCGTAAAACCAAAATACATTTTTTCGCTTATCTTCATTATTATCACTTTAAAATTGCACACTTCTCTAATTCCTGTCCTGACCTTTATACCGGCATCTGGAGAAAGAACGTATATGCTCGTTAACTGATTCCACGCTCCGTGCAAAAATGCGGCACTTCCTAATCCCACATAAGCTCTGCCAAGTGCTGTGACCACTAGATATGGTGAATGTTTAAAGCTATAGAACCCTTTTGTTAGCTTTATTATTTTCCCGCTTTCCAACATTTTATGAATCCATAATTTAGCATAGTTCTTTCCGAGAACATTCTCAATCTGCTTGTAAGTAAAAACACTTGCTTTCTCCAGCTTTTCAAGAAAATTTTTGTATTTAATCTTGGGCATATTTTTTCACCTTTTTCGAAATCATTTCAAATGAAGGAGTTTCTCCTATGAGAATAATATCCGCAAGACCTTCGAAATCTTTTGGCGGGGCTTTCAGATGAGGAAGGAGTGTTTTCACAACTTCTTTTATTTTCTTCTCTTCACAAAAATCGAGAAGATAAAAGATATCATAGAGGTCTCTTGCTTTTTTTCTGCTTATAAAGGCTTTTATTTTTTCTGAAAGCAGATCTTCTGGAGAAAGCGTTTTAACTATCACGCTGCTTCCATCAGTAAGCAGAAACTCTCCCTCAACAGTCTCTATTTTTCGAAACACCGGTGATGCTTCAAGTTCGACAGTTTCTTCTTCTTTGAGTTTGAGGTAAAGAACATTTGCAGGAGTGATTTTTTTCTTGAGCACGGTAAACAGCTTTGAAGAAGAAAACAATTCCACAATTTTTTCGGGAGCAGAACAATATATGTCGATGTCATACGAAAATCTTCTTCCCATGTATATACGCCATATTGCTGTGCCACCGTGAAGAACAAAGTCGAATTTTCTGAGAAGTTCCATAATAACGAGATCCTGAGTTCTCGCTATTTTCAGGAATTTACCTTTCAATATTCTGGCGAGCGGGATTTTTTTGCTTATTTCCATACTATTTTATTGACAAAGGTTATATATAAATATAACCTACGTCTGCATTTTATTTCAATCACCAAAACAAAACTCGAAATATGCACATCTTTTGCAATAGCTCTTTTTCTGCGGCTTCGGTGGAGAGGGAAGAGAAATAATTTTTCTTATGTTTTCAAGAATTTTCTTTATTTCTTTTTCTTTCTCAGGTGCGAGAACAACTTTTTTCACTTTTCTTTTTGTTGGATAGTTTATTATACCTTCCGCTTCTACGTCTTTGAACCTTTTCAGATAGTAAAGATAATAAAGCATCTGATATTCATGTGCTTTTTCAAGTTTCTGAGATTTTTTAATTTCGTGTAAAATTATTTTTTCTCCTTTTCGTATGAAATCTATCGAAATTTTCTGATCGATAAGGATATCTTTCTCTGCTCTGGAATATGCACTCTCCTGCAGAAGTGCTCCAAGTGCTACCAAATCGCTTTCGCTTTCTCTCGTGAGAAAATGCGAGAATAACCAAAGTTTTGTCGGGCAAACAACAAAATACGCTACCTGCGTTCCCGTGAAAAGCGCTGTTTTTGAGAGCATTTTTTTGAAACCCTTCCTTTTTTCTTTTAGTGATTGAATGAATCTCGAAAAATCATATACAAGTTTTTCAAGTTACCAGATGATTTTGAAAATTTTCCAGTTTTTACCTTTTTTGATTTTAGCTTTAAGGAGATAATACTTTCTTTCAAAGACTTTTTTGCCAAATTTACCTGAATACGGGTTTATTTGTTCAAACTTTGCTGTTTTACTTAGATCTTT
>JALSPV010000083.1 GCA_026985775.1 Candidatus Aenigmatarchaeota archaeon | reverse complement strand
TACCGCTGATAACAGGGCAGCGCATTCTTGATGCACTGTTTCCACTTGCAAAAGGAGGAACTGCAGCCATTCCTGGCCCGTTCGGAGCAGGCAAAACCGTTACACAGCAAACGCTTGCTAAGTTTTCGGATGCTGATTTCGTCGTTTACATAGGTTGTGGAGAACGTGGAAATGAAATGACAGAAGTCCTTGAAGAGTTTCCAAAGTTAGAAGATCCGAGAACAGGTAAACCATTGATGAACAGAACTGTGCTTATTGCAAACACCAGCAACATGCCGGTAGCTGCAAGAGAAGCCAGTATTTACACGGGAATCACTATTGCAGAATATCTTAGAGACATGGGTTATGATGTCGCTCTCATGGCAGATTCTACTTCAAGATGGGCAGAAGCTATGCGAGAAATATCTTCTCGTCTTGAAGAGATGCCAGGAGAAGAAGGTTACCCAGCTTACCTTGCAACTAGATTAGCGGAATTTTATGAAAGAGCTGGAAGAGTTAAGGTGCTTTGCGGAGAAATAGGATCTGTTACAATAATAGGTGCTGTTTCTCCACCAGGAGGAGATTTCTCAGAACCTGTTACACAGAACACATTAAGGGTAGTTAAGGTTTTCTGGGCGCTTGATGCGAAACTTGCGCATCGCAGACATTTCCCTGCAATAAATTGGTTGGCCTCTTATTCCCTTTATCTCGATTCACTTGCAAAATGGTTCGTGAGAAATGTTGCAAAAGACTGGGGAGAAGCTGTGAAGAAGTGCATGGAAATACTTCAGGAAGAGGATAAGCTTCAGGAAATAGTTCAGCTTGTTGGTAGCGATGCACTTCCACCAAGAGAACGCATAACATTAGATGTTGCTAAGATGATTCGAGAATTCTTCCTTCAGCAGAACGCATTCCACGAAATAGACCGCTACAGCCCACCTGAAAAAACCTATGCGCTTCTGAAGCTAATTTTGAAATACGAAACACTTGCAAGAAAGGCTCTTGAAAAAAGTTTAGCAATTGAAGATATTTTGGATGTAAAATCAAAAAGAAAGATAGGTGATGTTAAATTCGTTAAGGATTACAAAAAGGCGATAAAAGATATAGAAAAGGAGATGGTTGAGGAGTTCCGAAAAATGGGGGTGGAGTAAATGAAGGTTGCAAAAGAATACAGGACAATAGAAAAAATAGAAGGGCCTTTGGTTTTTGTTAAAAAAGCTAAAGATGTTGCGTATGGAGAAGTAGTAGAGGTAATTCTTGAAAATGGAGAAAAAAGACTCGGACAAGTACTGGATTCTTCAGAAGACATTGTTGTGGTACAGATTTTCGAGGGTACAACTGGAATGGATAAAAATGCGCGCGTGAAGTTTACTGGTGAGATAATAAAGTTTCCTGTCTCAAGGGATATTCTTGGAAGAATATTCAACGGAAGAGGAGAGTTAATAGACGGTGGTCCTGAAATAATCCCAGAAAAAGAGCTTCCTGTAACAGGTTCTGCGATAAACCCCGCTGCTCGTGCTCCACCGAGCGAGTTCATTCAAACAGGAATTTCTGCTATAGATGGAATGAACACTTTAGTAAGAGGTCAAAAGCTTCCAATATTTTCCGCTTCTGGTTTGCCACATAATGAAATAGCACTACAAATAGCTAGACAGGCAAAGGTTTTGGGAAGTAAAGAGGAGTTTGCAGTAGTATTTGCTGCGATGGGTATAACACATGAAGAAGCCCAGCGCTTTATAGAGGATTTCGAAAAAACAGGTGCTTTAGAAAGAGCTGTTGTGTTTCTCAATCTCGCAAGTGATCCTACGGTTGAAAGACTTCTTACACCAAGGCTCGCTCTTACGGCTGCTGAATACTTGGCGTTTGATTGCGATATGCACGTGCTTGTAATTCTTACGGATATGACAAATTACTGCGAGAGCTTACGCGAGATAGCAACGGCAAGAGAAGAAGTTCCCGGTAGAAGAGGTTATCCGGGTTACATGTATACCGACTTAGCAACGATATACGAAAGAGCTGGAAGAATAAAGGGCAAAAAGGGTAGTATAACACAGATACCTATTCTTACGATGCCCGGAGATGACATAACACACCCCATTCCAGATCTTACAGGATATATTACAGAAGGTCAAATTGTGTTAAGCAGAGAGCTTCACAGAAAAGGAATTTATCCACCAATAGATGTTCTACCTTCACTTTCGAGATTGATGAATGCAGGAATTGGTAAGGGAAAAACCCGCGAAGACCATAAGCAAGTAGCAGATCAGCTCTATTCACTTTACGCTGAAGGTAGAGAGCTCCGTGGCTTAGCAGCAATCGTTGGAGAAGAAGCTCTGAGCGAGAGAGAAAAGCTCATTCTTAAATTCGCGGATGAATTTGAAAAGCGCTTTATCCAGCAGGGAGTTAAGGAGGATAGAAGCATTAAAAAAACACTTGATGTAGCATGGGAACTCTTGTCAATGCTTCCAAAAGAGGAACTTACAAGAATCTCACCGGAGTTTAGAGATAAGTACTACAAAGGCGATAAGAAATGATAGACGTAAAACCAACGCGTTCTGAACTTTTGCAACTCAAGAAAAAAATAGCACTTGCAAAAAGCGGACATAGGCTTTTGAAAAAGAAAAGAGATGGGTTGATAGTGGAGTTTTTCAAAATGCTTGAACGCGGAAAGGAATTACTCAAGGAAATAGAAAGTGTTTATGCTGGAGCAAGAGAAAAGTTAATACTTGCCGAGTTAACAGAAGGCGCTAAAAAACTCCGCGCTGCCTCTCTTGCACTCCCAGAAATAGAAGGACTTGAAGTTAAGAGAAAGAATCTAATGGGAGTTAGTGTTTGCGAGTTTGTTTTACATGAACCAGAAAAGGAAGACATAATTAAAAGCCTTATAGGTGTAAACATACGAGTTGAAGAAGCAGTTGTAGCTTACAGAAAGCTTGTAAAGAAGTTCATAAAGTACGCGGAGGCGATAAACGCTCTCTATAGATTGCTTGAAGAAATAGAAAAAACAAAGAGAAAAGTTAATGCACTTGAATTCAAGGTGATTCCAGAACTCGAAGAAAAAATGAAGTTTATAGCCCAGAGACTGGAGGAAATGGAAAGAGAAAACATTTTCAGGCTAAAGAGAATGAAGGGAAAAAGTACATGAACGTAAAAAATTTTTTCAAACGACTCACAAATTTATTTCGCGAGTTCCTCGCTGTTGTGTTCACTTTTCTTTTTGTTTATTTTTTCTTTTCTTCAAAACTTCTTGCAACACTGTGCTTACTTGGAATGTTTTTGAGTATTGAAAAGCTTTCTAAGAAAAAATTTTTGAATTTTAGGTTTTGTGCAGCGTTTTGCTGCACACCCTTTTTAATAAAAAATGTTTTACTTGGAATTATGATTTTTCTCATCTATGTTTTTTCTTCTCTTCTCCAAATTTTTTTGAGAAATAAAGAAAATATGCTACGAAGTATTGTCATTTTTACTTTTTTAATAGCGTTATTTTTGCTTTAACAAAGCGTCTTTTGGTTCGAAAGAAAGCTGCAAATAACTTTTATTTAAACTTTTGAAATTTATATCTGATGCTGATAGCCCTTACAGGCACGCCTGGAACAGGGAAGAGTAGCGTTGCAAGGTTTTTACGTAAAAAGGGATATAGAGTAATTTCTCTAAACCGCATTATTGTAAGGGAAAAAATGGTAAAAAGTTGTGATGAAAAAAGAAAAAGTTGGATTGTCGATATGAAAAGACTTGAAAAATATGTTGAAAACTTGAAAAAGAAATACCCAGAAAAAACAATCATTCTCGACTCACATATTTCACATTTACTTCCTGTTGATTTTGTAATAGTTTTGCACTGTTCTCCAGACGAGCTTGAAAAACGACTAAAGAAAAAGCGGTGGAGAAAAGAAAAGATCCGCGAGAACGTCGAAGCTGAGATGATAGAAGTAATAGCAGTTGAAGCTGAAGAAATGCTAGGAAAAGAAAGAGTTGTTGAAATAGATACAACTTCGAAAACACCCGAAGAAGTTTGCAAAGAAATTATTGAAGTACTTGGTAAACTGCACTACTAAATTTTTTACTTATTTTTTCAAACTTATCGAAATAAGGACTTTTCGGATTATATTCCCTTACCTGAATTAATGTTCTTAAGACGTTTCCGTTAAATTCTATTCTTAAATATGCTTTTGTATTTTCACTTCTCAAAGGATTTTCTCTAGCAAGCTTTTCACGAAGATTAAAAGGTTGTCTTAGATTTCCCGAAGAAACTCTATCCAATATAATTTTCTCATGTATAACGCCTTCTTGTGAAACCATGAGTTCTACCCTAGTAAACACAGGTTCTTCTCCTGGAGAAGTATATAAGAGTATTTCGTATTCTTTGAATTCTTTACAATCATTATTATCTATTCCAAAGATGTAATATTGGATAATCCCTTTATTAGAGGATTCCTTCTTTTTCTTCATGAAAATTCTTGTTGACTTATCACAAACCCCTTCTATGTCGGAAAAAGCAAAAAGAGGTTTAAAGCTTTTGCAAATGAATGGTAATTCTTCGGACTTCTCCCAGATTCTTGCACTGTAAAAACTCTCTGGTTCGGCTACAGCAAACTTTGTAAGTTCACTTTTTCTCGTAGAAGGAAAAATAAAAAGTACATTTTCATTGAAAGTGTTGCAAATCTCATTACCCAATAAAGACACGTACCGTAGTAAAGGACAGGAATTTAATTTCTTCATATGCTTTCACCCATGGACTAAGAAGTTTTGTAATATAGCCTGTTCAATATATCTTTTTATTTTTTCATACATGTTACATCTAATTAGTAGAAAAATTTTAAGAATTATTCGCTCTTAGCTTTCCTTTTCTGTTTGAAATTTATCCGCCATCTACAAAATAAATCATATCTCTTCTTTTTCTTGGTGTTTTTGGTGTTTCTGCAGGATAGCCACAGGGGATTATTGCAACCGGCTTTATGGCTTTTGGAAGAAAGAAAATTTTTCTTACCTCGTTTTCGTCAAAAGCACCAACCCAGCATGTCCCGAGACCAAGAGCACAGGCAATAAGCTCTATGTATGTGGCAACTATGCTAGCATCGTTTATCGCGTAAAGCTCATAACCACGTATTCCGTAAACGTTCGCTGCCTTATTTTGGTCTGCGCACACGACAAAAACGACAGGAGCTTGAGCTATGAACATTTGTGAAAGCGCTGCTTTAGCAAGCGCGTGCTTTATTTCTTTATTTCGAACAACAAATATGACATAAGACTGCAGATTTCCAGCACTCTGACAGAGTATTGCATGTTCTAAAATTGTGTTTATTTTCTCGTCTTCAACATCCTTCTTCAAATACTTTCTTATACTTCTTCTTTTTCTTATTACTTCAAAAAAACTCCGGCATATTTTATAATTTATACTTTCGAGATATTTATATGATGCAAGTTGAGGAATTTTTCAGAAAATACTATCTCGAACCGCTTGGAAAATACTACACACTACCCGCTACGCTAACATATGCTTTGCTATTTATTCTCGCAACATATCTCGCTTACAAACTTCTCAAAAAGCTCAAAATAAAATTTACGGAAAGATTTTTCTACTCTCTTATACCTTTTGTGCTCCTCGGTGGTGTGATAAGGGCTCTAAGAGATGCTGAAATAATTTATACGGGCACGCTTTTTGTTTCACCGCCTATTTACTTTGTGATTTTTTCTTTAACTCTACTTTGCGTCTTACTTGCAAAAGCTGTAGAGAAAAGATTTGGATTTGAAAAAACCTTGTTCTTACTCGGTATAACTATTTTGCTACCAAACCTTCTGCTTGCGTTGCTTGCGATAAAAAATATAGTTACCTTATTCACAATCCTTTTTTTGTGGTGTACATTCTCGCTTCTGCCTTTTTTGTTTTACAAATTGAAAATAATCTCATCTACCGGAGCAAGTGCAATTTCTGCGCAACTTCTCGATGCATGTTCAGCAAGCTATTCCATTGCTTTGCTTGGTTACGGAGAGCAACATGTAGTTTCAAGCATAATTATAAGCATCAATCCGTGGCTCTTTATTCCCGTTAAACTTCTTGTAGCTTCGCTATGCATCATTCTCATAGAAAAACATGCAAAAACTGAAGAACGTTTGTACCTTGAGTTTTTGATTTTCATGCTTGGCTTGGCACTTGGAACGAGAAATACTTTACGTGCTTCTATGGCTGTTTGATAACACATTTTAGTACGTTTTCTTTTTCCCTTTCAGCTTCTTAATCTCTTCTCTTATACATTCCAAATACTCATGTATATGCTCTTTCAGTATCTTTATTCTCGGTTTTCCTCTATGACGGGGGTGAACAAATCTGTAACCTTTTCTTGGTTCATAACCGTGTTTCGGTGGGTGCAGGAGGTATATGAGTAAAGCAATTCCTCCAGCACCAAGAAGCACCCATAAAATTGGTAATGAGCCTGTGGCTGTTTTTGTACTTTCCTTTGAAACCTCTGCTTCTCTTATCAAATCCTTTGCTTCGCTTAACAGAGCCTTTGCTTCTTCAACAAGTCTTTTTGCTTCTTCGTAAGAACCTTTTTTAAGAAGCTTATCAGCTTCGCTAAGCTTAGCATCTGTTTTTTCAAGAAGTGTACTTACATTGCTGAAGTTTTCTTTGCTTTCAAGTTTTTGTAGCATTTCTGCAAATGATGAAGAAATGTTTATATACTTTTCTCTAAGCTTCTCTATTTCTTCTTTCAGTTTTTTCAGCATTTCGTTTGAAGGAAGTATTTCAAGAATCATACTTGTGTTTTTCTCAACACCCTCTGCCTTAAAAACGAAGAAGATATGCTTTTTCTCTGGTTTTGTATCTTTCGGAATTGTAAATTCAACAGAAAACTTTACCTTTTCTCCTGGTTCTGTTTCAACAAATTTTGGAAGCAAGGAATACCAAGAAGAAGGAATACCAAAAATTAAAAGCGAAATGTTTAGTTTCACATTTCCTGCATTCTTAACTTCAAGCGTTGTTTTTAGTTTTTCTCCCTGAGCGATGGAAATTTTTGATGGAGAAAAAAGTATTTTTATATCCTTTGTAATGTTCTCTTCTTGCGAGCTTGCACTTGCATTTGTTTGATTTGTTTTCTGTGAACTTTCCTGTGCCTCATAATTTTCTGTTTTCGAGTTGCTTTCCTGTGTGCTTGAAGTAACTTGCGGTACCACAACGGAAAGTGTGAAGTAAACCTGGTTTCTGAACCATTTTCCACCATAACCCTTAAAGTAAACCTTTCCTGAAGCAGCTGACGAGACTGCAGTTACGTAGAAAGTTATTATGCAAGAGGTGTTTCCTGAATTAAATCCGCTGAAGTTGTACATCCATCCACTCGCAGAAGAATAGGAGCAACCATCAGCATTTACGAAAGACGAACTTTGAATAACAGATCCTGGCAGTATTTCTATTGCGAATGGTGTGTTGTTCAAACCAAAATTCTTTACTTCTATTTTCACTTCTTCTGTTGTACCATTTGCCATTTCTAAGGGCGATGAGAGAATGTTTAAAACAAGCGCACTTCCTTCAACTAAAATTGTTTGGCTACCTTCTCCCACAAGTTTTCCATCTGCGCTTGTATAGTTGAACTTTAAGGAATAAACTCCACCAAGAATAGTTTGTGGAACTGTAAAGTTAAACGCGTACAACGCCGTTTTCGGATTACTTAGCATAATATTGCTGCTCGAATAATAGCTTTTTGAAAGACATGCTGTTGAGTAGGAAAGATTTTTGTGGTAAAGGGATATACAAGAGATGTTTTCAATATACATGGTTTCATTGAAAAGTGTATCATTCGTGTAAGTAGCATTGAAATAAAGCGTTACATTTTCTCCTGGCTTTGTAATTGTTTTTGAAAGTCTTGCATAGCGCGTTATTAGCTCGTTGCTTACATTCAAAGTTATATTTATCCACAGGAATTTTGCGAAATTAGTTGTGTTTGTAAGGTTGAGCAAAACATATCCTTTATAAATTCCTGGCATGGTTATGGAAGAAAGATTTAGCTCGACTGTCAAGTTTGCTTTTGAAAACGCTTGTAAAAGCAATGTATCTGAAACAGGATTTCCATTAAAGTAGACCTTTGTTTGCACGGACTTTGAACTTAAAGACGGTTGAGAGATTCGAACCTTTACACTCGCGTTTTCATTTCCGCTATTTTCTATGGAGAAATTTAGTTTGAAAAGGTTTGTTCTTCCGAGAATTGCATCAAGATATACGCTCTTTCCGTAAAATGAGTTGTTTAGCATTACAATTGGCGAGCGTTGCGTAAACTCAAAGCTTGCAAGAGCGATGGGAAGAGAAGAAGAACTGTATTTCGCTTGAACTGTATAATTTCCGGAAAAGAGTGTAGACAAACTTAAGTTTGCATTAATCCAAACATAACTTCCATTGTTTCCTGTTTCGTTTATTGTTGTTTCACTGAAATTTGTTAAGAACCAATCAGAAGAGATAAACTCTTTGATTTCAAGTGTGTAATTTGCACTTCCTGAGAGTGTTATGTTTGCGTACCATTTCCCTGCTTTATTTGCCAATACAAAGAGTTTAACATTTTCATATCCAAAAAGCTCTGAATAATTTGTAGTGTTAGTACTACTCGAATAGCTTTCACCTGAAGGAGAAACAAATTCTACGCCTGGTTCTGTACCATTCCACTTAACCAAAGCTTCTACTTTACTTGCAAAGGGAGAAACTATGAACTCTATAATTTTGCTTGAATTTCCCCTAAATTCCTGTACTCTGAAAATGCTTGTATCCTGCGTAATATTTTCGTAAGTAAAGTTTCCTGTGTTGTTGAGCACAAATACTGTGTTTGCCGAGGTTTGTGTTGAATTAAATTCTCCAAGAGAAATTTTGTTAACTTCTTTTCCTTCTGAATATATTGCGAGCTGGGATATGGCTGTAAAAATAGTGTAGTTTATTTCTTGCGAGGAATTAGCATAGATTATCACTTCTTCCATTTCATCCTGTGGTTTTATGAAAAGAGCTGGACTCCGAGAATAAAAACTTTCTGTTTTTGTTTTGTTCCCACTTATGAATATCATAACAGGTTCTGTTGAATTTACCTTCAAATAGAGCCATTTAACAGAGCTCGTATTAAAGTAAAAAACATGGGCATCTCGAACAGTATTGTTTGATTTTACTGTATATCTTACCGAAGTATATGTTTTTCTTTTCTTTAGTTCGAAAGGTATATCTGCGCATACGGGCAGAGTAAGATTTTCTGTTGTGTTAGATCTCAGCACGAGATTTGCACAATATTTTCCCGGAAATAAAGGTGTTGTGTTAAGAGCTATTGTTACAGTAGTCGTATTTGTATCATTAAGCAAAGCTGTTACATTATCCGGAAAGGAGAAAAGAACATTGGAAAAACAAACTTGTGTGTAATTTGCACAAAGCTCTGTGGAGGTGTTTAAAATCTCTACCTTTCCAGATGTGGTAGAATTCCAATAAATTGTTATGTTTGCTTTGTAAAATTCTCCTTCAGCATAGCTCCAGTTAAGCTCAACATAGCCTGGTTTCACATCAAAAATTCCAGATGTGCTTGAAAGAGAGAATGCTGCACCAATGAAAAGAAATAGCATACACAACATATATAAAGGGAGTGATTTCATAAAAGCCTTACTTTTGTAAGGAGAATATAAAGGTTTTTGATTAAACAAAAGGGGGTTTGTGGTGGGCCCGACGGGAGCTTCAGGGATCTAAGGCGATCTTTTACCCCTGAGCCCGATTTGAACCCGCGACTCCCGGGTTTCTTCCGGACTTTTCGCCATCGCCTTTAATGGCTTAGCGAGCTTTTAGCGTTTTCCGCTAAAAGCCCGGTGCTCTGCCAGGCTGAGCTACGGGCCCGCCTGAAAGAAAATGTTTTGGTGAATATTTAAAAATTTTGTTCTTATTTTTATCATCA
>JALSPV010000082.1 GCA_026985775.1 Candidatus Aenigmatarchaeota archaeon | reverse complement strand
AGCAAGAATGCTTTGATAAAGATTCTCAAAAGCTATTTTTACTACCAGCACGACTATTACAACTGTACATAAAGGTTGTGCATATATTATATCAAACTTTGAAAAAACAAGAGAGCCAAAAACGAGAAGCGAGGAAAACACATCGATCATACTTTCCTTTGAACTTGCATGTAAAGCTTGGGAGTTGCTTCTTCTCGCTGCTTTTTCTTCCATTCTTGCAATGAAAAAGGAAAATACAGCTGAAAAACCAGCGACAAAGAGAGCCGGTAGAGTGTTTGTTTCTTGGATAGAACCTAAATTAAATATCTCGCTAATTGCATTTTTTCCAAGTTCAAAGGTACCGAGAAGTATTAATAGCGAGACAAGGAGCGCCACTAGGCTTTCGGCCTTGTAATAACCATAAGGAAACCTTTCCGAAGGCGGTTTCGAGGCAAGTCTTAACCCAATATAGCACGCGAGAAGTGCGGAAGCATCTACCGCCGAGTGTAGAGCATCTGCGATTAATACAGGGCATTGTGCTAATATACCTGTAAAAAATTTTAGAAAGGTAAGAAAAACAAGTGTAAACAAAACCTTTTTTGCTACATTTTCTGCATACTTTAGATTAGCTTTCAAATCTTATCACCATCTTCCTTTAAAACACCTTCCACCTCTTCCCATCCCTCCCGGTAAAGGCGCTTCAATTTCTCTAAGTTCGTTTTTTGCAAGAAGCTCAAGGTTTTTCCTTACACTATCTTCAACGCCCTTGTATATTTTTATACCACTTAACTTTAGGGCATCAAATGCCCTAGGACCAATAGTTATAGTAACAACAGCTTCAATACCCTCTTCACAAACAATTCTCGCTGCACATATTCCGGCTCCGCCCCTCTGAAATTCAGCAGGATTTTTAATCGATTTCCACTCCTTTATTTCAGCGTTTTCAATTTTGGTTATAATGAAACACGGTGCTCTACCGAAAACAGGCGAGATACTCGTGTCTATACTTTCTCCTGTGCTCGGAATGGCAACCTTCAAGCCTCTTCACCTCACTCCCATTTTCCAATCATTCTCGTTCCGCATTTTGGACAAATTTCCATTGAACAAGGCCTACCGCGCACATGTGGAATTTCATATCCGCAATTTGGACAAATGCACTTTGTTGGTCCTCCTGCCCTTGCACCTCTAAATCCTCTTCCAAATCTTCTGAAAATTCCTCTAGCCCAACGCCAACATCTCCATCCTTTTCCCCTCTCCCAGCCAAAAGGCATACACTCACCTCCATACTATTTTGTGTAGCGACTCAATATTGCGTGAGCCACAATAAGGACAAGCAAAATTTTTTGGTTTGCTACCGTATTCGAGTTTGAATTCCTTCATGCATTTTAAACATCGATACTTTCTTGCATTTACAAGTCTTACTCGTTCATCTATTTTCAGCGCTTTTCCGTGAATTATGCATGTGGCTATCTTTTTTCTTGCACTTGCAAGTATTCTGTGAAAAGTTGGTCTCGAAATTTGCATGCGTCTTGCACACTCTTCTTGACTTAACTTCATCAGGTCTTTGAGCTTTATTGCCTCAAGTTCATCCAGAGTTAACTTTATTTCCTCAAGATCTCTGAGCGGTATTCCGCGCGGTTTAAAGTAAAGCACGTGCGGTTTTTCTCCTATTACTCTGCACTTCTTCTGACGCACCACATTATGAACATATGTTCAAAAAGTATTTAAGTATTAAAAAGCAAGGAAAAGAATTAGGAAGATAAACGGTAAATTTCAAGAGCTTTGTTTATTTCTTGGCATTCTTCGCTAAGTTTTTTGAGGCTTTCTGTATAGTTGTTGAACTGTGCTCTATATTCTATTTCTTCCTTCCTATTTTCGTATTCCTGTATGGAAGAGTAAAGATTTTTTGTGAGATCGTCGAACTCTTTTTTCAGCTCTTCAATCTCGGAGCTGTAGTTTGTATAATTTTTTTCATCAATTTTTCCCTCGAGTTTCTTAAGCTCTGATTCTGTCTCTTTCAAACACTCTTCTATCTTCTTATATTCTCTCGCAATAGATGAAATTTCTTCTACATCAGAATATTTTTCAAGCAATTTCTTAAGTCCATTAACGAAAACCTCTGATAATTTTTGTTTTAAGTCATCGTCAAGGGCTTTATCAGGTAAATGTGATGCCAATCCAAGCATATTTGCATAACCCTTTCTCAACAATTCTGGAAGATTTTTATATGTCTCATCTTCTTCTTTCTTTTCTAACTTCTCATATTCACTGAGGCGTTCAGCAAGGGTTTTAAGCCCATTTCCAACTTTTATATCAATGTCTTGAAGTATTTGCTGATAATCTTCTTCCAATAGTTTCTCTGTGTTTTTTGTAGTTTCTTTTATCGTTTCTGCATAGGTTTTT
>JALSPV010000081.1 GCA_026985775.1 Candidatus Aenigmatarchaeota archaeon | reverse complement strand
CGTGGTTTCAAGCTTCAGGATTTTCTTGACGCAAAGGTAGAATTCATTTTATATCTTGCTGACTGGTTCGCGTTTCTGAACAACAAGCTTGGAGGGGACATAGAAAAGATAAGAAAATGTGGTGAGTATTTTATCGAAGGCTGGAAGGCATGTGGAGTTGATGTGAAAAAAATAAAGGTTGTGTGGTGTTCAGATGTTATTAAAGATCCCGAGTACTGGGAAACGTTTCTTAGAATTTCGAAGTTAGTTACATTAAAAAGAACGCTTCGCGCCGTTACCATAGCTGGTAGAAAGGAGGCAGAAGTAAAGAATCCAGCACTCATTATTTATCCTTTAATGCAGGCAACAGATATTTTCATGCTCAACGACGGGAAGGGTGTGGATATATGCCAGCTTGGTATGGATCAGAGAAAGGTTAACATGCTTGCACGGGAAATAGCTCCAAAACTTGGGCGCAAACCACCTATTTGTGTTCACCACCACTTACTTCTCGGTTTACAGGCTGGTAAAATGGAAAAGGACATAAGCGAAATTAAAATGAGTAAATCAAAGCCAATGAGTGCTATTTTCATTCATGATAGTGATGATGAAATAAGGGAAAAGCTTAGAAGAGCATTTTGTCCACCGAGTACCGAGAACAATCCAGTTCTTGAGATAGTTAGATACATAATTTTCAGAAAGTTCGATGTTTTTGATGTAAAAACAAAAAACGGAGAGGAGAAATTTTCTTGTTATGAAGATGTTGAAAAGGCGTTTCTAGAACAAAAAATACATCCGCTTGACTTGAAAGAGGCTGTTGCAGAAAAGCTCTGTGAAATAATAAAACCAATAAGAGAATACTTCGAAAAGAACAAAAAAGCAAAAGAGCTTTACGAAACAGTTGTAAAAATGCAGATAACGAGATAGTTACATGCTTCTTTCAAGCTTCCCTTTAACAATCTTCTTTGGTTTAAGAACAGAAATTATTAGCTTGAACGCCTTTTCAGGATCGGCTTTACTTCCACATGTGTAAATATCTAACGTGGCATAATTGTATTCTTTCCAAGTGTGAATTGCAAAATGACTTTCAAGAACAAGAGCTATTACACTTACTCCGCCTTTTTCTCCACCAAATTTCCATGCTTTTATTTCATGAAGCGTTGCACCACTTTCCTTTACAGCTTTTTTAATTAGTGCTTTAAGTCTGGTTTTTGAATTCAGATATTTTTCGTTTATTCCATAAAGATTTGCCCATATGTGTTTTCCTACAACTTTTTTTCTGTCGTTCTTTTTCATGGAAGCTTATATTGATTTTTTAAGATTTATAATGCTATCATTCGAATTTCCAAATTAGGGCCGGTGGTCTAGGGGTATGACGGCGCCCTCACGCGGCGCAGGTCGGCGGTTCGAATCCGCCCCGGCCCACCAGTTTTAAAACCTTCGTTTTAATAGGGATGACTTTAAATAATTTGCCACTTAACTAAAGAATATAGTTCATCAGAAAAAAGTGGGAAACATGTATAGATTAGAAGATGGACATGATTATTATGATGAATTGGCAGTAATAATTAAAAAAAGACTGAAAATCGATAATATTGAGTATGAAATAAAAGTAAAAATGTCTAATTACCAGCCAGAACCTATTATACTGTTAAAGAAAATTACCTATACCAAACATAGGAGTGCATGGGTAGAACAAATGGAATTCACTTCAGTTAGCGAGTTTGAGATGCTTGTAGATAATATAAAAGAAATTCTCACAAGATTTAATCAAGATTATGAAGAAATTGAAAGGACATACGGATAATTGATTTACTCTTTGAAAATTTATATATTTGAATGTTCTAACTTTGTAAGGGCTTTGTGAAAGATGTAGAAATCTTCAAAGATCTTCTAATTGAAAGGATAGAAAGAACGCTTGAGCAACAATCATACATACCTTCTCAGTATCTCAGAGAGATAATCATAGAAAGCGTATCCCAATATTTCAGCATTGATTCAGAAACCGTCAAAAAACTAGGAATCGATAAACCTATTTATTGGAGTTTTGGTACACCATTTCACGAAGCATATTATTCTTGCAACGATACATCGGATTGTTCCGGAATATACAGTTTTGACAGAAAAACAGCAGAAGAAAAATGGAAGATTTACAAAAGAGATTTCGAGAAAAGGCTTCTGCTTGCAAAAACCAAGAGTTAACTACTTTTGGTTGTGTTTCTTCTTTTTTATATGGAAAATGTCATACAGCTGAAAAAACTAAAGGAGCAGATTTCTTCCTGCAGGCTTTGTGATTTGTGGAAAGGTAGGAAAAATGTTGTTTTTGGAGAAGGTAACGAGAGCGCAGAAATCATGATAATAGGTCTTGGACCAGGAAGAGAAGAAGATAAAACTGGTAGACCGTTTGTTGGTGCTGCTGGAAAGGTTTTGAATAAATTTCTCGCCTATGCCGGACTTAAAAGGGAAGAACT
>JALSPV010000080.1 GCA_026985775.1 Candidatus Aenigmatarchaeota archaeon | reverse complement strand
AAGCACTTGAAGAGCTTGAAAAAACAGAAGAAGAGGAAAATGTTTACAAAATAGTTGGCCCTGTTCTTGTCAAAACAAAGAAGGAAAAGCTTGTGAATGAACTTAAGGAAAGACTTGAAGAAATAGAAGTGAGAATAAAATCTCTTGAAAAAGTTGCAAAAAAACTTGAAGAAAAGATACAAGAAAAACAAGAAAAACTAAGAGGCTTTTTTGAAGGAACTACTTCCTCGGCCGCACAGTAAAAATAGGTTACAATCTACACTTTTTCTTTATTCTTTTTATTAACTCTTCGTAGCGTTCTGCAAACTCTGGTTTTTTTCTTTTCATCTCTTCTAGAATTTTTATTCGTTCAAGTGCTATTTTTTTCCATTTTTTCTCAAGAAACATCTTCTTTCTCTTTTTTCCCTTCAACAAAAACACCTTATGGTGCGCCGGCCGGGAAATTTGAGCAAGCTTTTCGAACCCGGGTCACCGGCTCGGGAGGCCGGTATCCTACCACTAGACTACCGGCGCATTATTTTAAATTATGAAACATCTTTTGTTAAAAATTTTTGTTTTCACAAACATCAATATTGTCTCACTAAAAAGTAATAACCTTTAAATAAATTTTTTATAGAAACACAATTTAAAAGGTGATACTATGATTGTGTCTGAAAAGGTTATGGACGCGTTAAAAGCAATTGGCTTGAATCTTTACGAGCGCAAGCTCTGGGTGGCATTACTTTCTCGTGGAGTTGCAAGTGCAGGAGAACTTGCTGAGCTTGCAAAAATACCGAGATCAAGAGCGTACGATGTGCTCGAAAGTCTTGCAGAAAAAGGATTTGTTATAATTCAGAATTCCAAACCAATAAAATATGTTGCAGTAGAGCCGAGAGAAGCTCTGGAGAGAGCAAAGAAAAAGGTTCTTGAAAACGCAAAGGAAATGGCAAGTAAAATAGATGAGTTGAAAAGCTCTGATGTTACAAAAGAACTTGAAAGACTTTACAAGGAAGGTATGAAAGTTGTAGAACCAGGAGAACTCACGGGTGCGCTGAAAGGAAGACATATACTACACCAGCAGCTTGAGAGTCTTCTCAAAAGGGCAAAGAAGCACATTTCTATTCTCGCACCACCCGAAATTTTGAAAGAAATACACGATGCTTACGGACACTTCTTAAGAAAAATCTCCAGTAAAGGTGTGAAGATAAGAATGATAACTCACAAGCCTGTTGATCCAGAGCTCGCAGAAAATTTGGGTAAAATTGGTGAGTTAAGAAAGTTCTCAACAGAGAAACCCAAAATTGGAAGGTTTTTCCTAGTGGACGGAAAGCATGTACTTGTTTCGCTGACAGACCATGAAATACACCCACTTCAGGACACGGCAATTTGGGTAAGCTCAGAATATGCAGCGGGTATATTTGAACACATGTTTAATTCCCTGTGGGAGAAAGCTGAGAAAGTTTTATAGCATTTTGGTTTAGTATACATTTTTCATATCTTACATCTTTGCACCCTATTTTTTCGCATTCTTCCATAACGCCAAGAACTATTTTAGGAGAACCACACACAAAAACTGTTGAAGAGCGAACAGAATTAGCATTATAGCGAATATATCCAAACAAATCGTTGGTAATTTGTACATTTATTTTTTTCGACCATTCTTTTAGAAGTTCTGGATAAAGAACATCTTCCGTTCTTAAAGCACCTTTTACAAGCGTAACGTTAACTTTTTTGTATATCTTTTCGTTGAGAACGTGTTCAATCATGGCCTTTATAGGAGCTATTCCTGTTCCTGTGCATATGAAAACAAGATTTTTTTCTATTTTTTCCGGTAATGTAAACTCTCCGAATGGCACAAAAATTTTTAGTGTTTCACCTTCCTTAAGTGAGCATAGAACGGGAGAAACTTTCCCTCCTGGAACTTTTCTTATGCAGAATTCAAGGTATTTGTAGTTTGGAGCATTTGCAATGGAGTATGCGCGAGAAGTGCCGTTAGGAGAGAGCATGGCAAACTGACCGGGGAGATAAGAGAAATTTTCTATGCCGTCAAAACGAATTTTAAGCACGTGTACATCTTCTTTCATCTTGTTGTTTTCTATGACCTTCCCCCAATACATGCTCATAACCCTGTAAAATACGGGGTTCTATCTTTTAAACCTTTCTATACTTTGTGAACAAATATTCGTTTTATGTCGAATTTAATTTTGTTCATGTGCCCTTTTCAAGACCTCTATAACCACAAAAGATTTAGTTTTTGAAAGAGGTCTGCATTCCATTATCTTGACTATATCTCCCTCTCTTGCATGAATGCATTCTGGATTGTACGCAGCGACTTTTGTTTTTCTCCTTTCATATCTTTCAAACTTCGGGACATAATGCACGTAATCCCACTGCACTATTGCTGTTTTATGAGTCTTTGCAGAAACAACTCTTCCAACAAACATTCTTCCCCTTACAGGAAGTGTGCCGTGCCATGGACACTTCGGATCGTTGCATTCTTTTTCAGGCGGTTTTGCAGGAACTCCTATATTTCGAGCAGACATTACCACCACCTTTTTGATTTTGTTTTTATTCTTTCTTCAGGTCTTGCAACAAGTACATCTCCACTCACGATTACTTTTTTTCCGTCTGGAAGGGCGAAGAGGAATTTTGTGCATTTTTTCGGGATTTTTTTCACGCTTTTTTGCGTTTCTATCCACAGCATATGCTTTGTTTCATTTACCACCAAACCTTTTATACCTTTCTGTGTTTTTGTTTTTGCTTCAATTACTTCAACTTCCAAACCTATTAGTTCGTGGTGGATTATGTTTTTAGGTATAATCATTAAATTATCACTTCAATTTGCTCTTCCGTAAACCCAAACTCCTGAAGGAGTTTTTTGATCTTTTCTCTATGGTCTCCCTGCAGTTCAAGTCTACCGTTCTTGTATGTTCCTCCACACGCAAGTTTTTTCTTGAGTTTACGCAGGATTTCTTTAGGATTCATGTCCTTGGAAATACCCTCGATTATTGTCATGTTCTTTCCGTACCTTTTCTTTTCAAGGTATATTTTTATTTTTGCTGTCTCTTTTTCTATTGCTTCACAAATGCAAAGCTCTTTTGGTAAACCACAGCGCTTACATACTTCTATTTCCTTTCACCTCCAGCACGGAGGTTGAGCTCCGTGAGTATTCTTGCAACTGTTCTTCTAAGTTCCCTAAGCCTGCCTGGATTTATGCTCCCCCCTACATAACGTTGAGCATTAAGCTTCATTATTTCAACTCTAAATTCATCTAGCTTTTTTCTAAGTTCTTCTTCACCCATTTTCTTTATTTCACTTTTTCTCAGTATAGCCATAGCGGAGCACCCCTACACCGCGAGTGAAGGTTAAGGGGGATAAAGTATTTTTGAGAAAAACCTATTTAAAGTTTAAAAGGTTTTAAAGAGTGGGCTGGGTTTTAAGATGTTTCTTTAACAAAGGCCTTGTTTGGTGATGATAGTGAAGAAGCTTACACGTACAATCTCTGGGGTAACGCCGGTTGCTGTAATGATGAAGCCTTGTCCATGTCCACATGGGAAATGCATATACTGCCCTAGCATAAATTCTCCAAACAGTTATACAGAAAAATCTGCTCCGGTAGTTAGAGCAATGCGCCATAACTATGACCCTTACAGGCAGGTTATTGCAAGATTAAAGGTTTATGAAGCAATGGGACATGCAACGAGCAAGTGTGAGCTAATAGTTATGGGCGGTACTTTCTTCGGATATCCAAAAGATTATAGAATTTGGTTTGTGAAACGTTGTTTCGATGCTTTTAATGGAATTGATGCTTGTTCTCTGGAGGAGGCACAAGAAATAAATGAAAAAGCAAAGCATAGATGCGTCGTGTTTACAATAGAAACACGTCCAGATTACTGTGGAGAAAATGAAATAAACGAGCTCCTCATGCTTGGATGTACAAGAGTTGAAATAGGTGTTCAGAGCCTTGATGAAGATGTTCTTAAAAAGGCTAGGCGAGGACATGGAGTAAAAGAAGTTGTTGAAGCAACAAGGCTTCTAAAAGATTCGGGCTATAAAGTTTACTACCATTTCATGCCGGGGCTTTTTTCCAAACCGAAAAAGGATGTTAAAATGTTCAAAGAGCTTTTTGAAAATCCCGACTTTAGGCCGGATGGACTAAAAATTTACCCAACTCTTGTTGTAAAAGGTACGGAGCTCGAGCAATTGTGGAGACGAGGAGAGTTTGAGCCTTATGATACGCAAAAGGCAATAGAAGTTGTAGCGAAGCTAAAGAGTATGGTACCAAAATACGTGCGTATACCAAGAGTTATGCGCGCAATAGCTAAAGAGCACATAATCGCGGGTGCGACACGAAGCGATTTGCGCCATTTGATAAAGCTTTATATGAAAGAACGTGGAATGGTATGCAATTGCATAAGGTGCAGAGAAGTAGGATATAGAGCGAGAGAAGGTGTTTTTCCAGAAAAAATAGAGCTCTGTAGATACGATTACAAAGCATCTAAGGGCAAAGAAATATTTCTGAGTTTTGAAGATGTTGAGAAAGATGTACTCATAGGTTTGTTAAGACTGAGAATTCCTTACAAGCCTTTCAGAAAGGAAATCACAAATGATACAGCAATAGTAAGGGAGCTTCACGTTTATGGACAAGAAGTTGACATAGGTAAAACACCTGAGCTTAACACAGCTTTCCAGCACAAGGGATATGGAAGAAAGCTTATGGAAGAGGCCGAACGCATAGCCAAAGAAGAATTTTCATGCAAAAAGGTTGTGGTAATTTCAGGAATAGGAGTAAGAGAGTACTTCAGAAAACTCGGTTATGAAAGAGAAGGGCCTTACATGAGCAAGCGATTGAAATAAATTCTGGAATTCAAAACTCCAGATTCTGTGCATAACCTTTTTTCTTCAGCCAGTTTGCCTGTGTTGGGGTATATCGGTGAATTATATCGCACTTCCTATCCCCTTCAACAACCCAGGGTTTAACTAATACAAGATTACCAACTCTTATCCAGACTCTTTTTCTTAATTTTCCTATAACTCTTCCTATTCTAACCTTTCCATCCTCGCATTCCACTCGCATTCTTCCTTCTCCAAGCATTTCTGTTACTACAGCTAGCAGCTCGCCCTCTTCCTTGTTTGGAATTCTCGTTCTTGCAATCTCTTCCTCCGGACTAAGCTCATTCCTTTTCTTCAAGCTTCCTCACCGAGAGGAAATTTCTATATACGCGTTTCCCATCTTTAACAGTTATGAGTTTACATGATTTTATGATTTTCACTTTTTTAAACATTCTCTTTATTTTTCTCGCAACTTTTTCTGCTGCTGGTTTTTCAATAAACTTTACATCTATACCGTGTTTTGTTTCTTCTATAAAGAAATCCTTCCCGAGGTTTTCTGTGCACGATAGAATTTTAGCAATTTCGCTTTCGCTGAATCCGCGAAGTTGAAGAACGCTTGCATGATACCCAGAGAGTATTTTAACACAGGTATCGCAGAGCATATACTTTGTTTTCACCTCGAATTCTACCGTTCCCCCATCTTGCATTACCGCAGTACATTTTTTAATGTCAACTTTTTTCGCTCTCAGTTTTCTTCTAACAAAAGCTTCTATGCTTGTTTGTTTCCAGAGTTTACCCTCTTTAATTTTTCCGCACTCGGAGCAAATGAAAATTTCTATAATAGGCTTTTCAACACTACCTATACCTTTTGCACACTCCCTACAAAGACCATCATATAGCTCTTCAGTAATCTTTCCGCACTTATAACAAAACTTTCTCATGGATTTAAGGTTAAACGGGAAACTATTTAAAAACCTGAAAGAAAATAGAAAATGGTGTCGACCATGGTAGAGGTTGATAAGGAAAAATGCATAGGCTGTGGTTCTTGCGTGGCACTTTGCCCAGATGTTTTTGAACTTGGTAGCGATGGAAAAGCACAAGTAAAGGAAGGAGCAGATACAAGCAAAGAATGTGTTAAAGAAGCTGCAGAGGCCTGTCCTGTAGAGGCTATAAAGGTTTAGAAAATTTCTTTATTTTTTCATACATTTTCTCAACTTTTTTCTTGGAAAAACAAACTATAGGGTTAAAAACAGGGTAATTTGAGAAAGGTAAAAGTTGCGAAGATACAGAACCTTTTACAATTGAGTACTTCATTTTCTTCGCGTATTCCTTAGCCTCTTCAAAACTCATGTACTTTACCTTCATCCTCCCACCTATGTGCCAGCTTCTCAAAATTTGCTCGTATTCTTCGTTATCCGTTAGCACGCTGAGTTCAACTCCGCGGCGCATAATGAACCAGCTTGCTACAACATCTTCTGGTGTGTAAACAAGTGCAAGTGCTCTTCCTCCTGTTCCAAGCGGCAATCCACCAACGCCTTTGTATTTCTTCACAAAAACATAGGTTCTTCTCGATCTACACTCTATGAAAATCTCAACATTAGGGTTGTTCAAGTTAACGCTTGCATTCGTTGTTCTTTTTACAGCCGCACCTACTTCTTCTGCTATCATGCGGAGCGAGAACTTTTTATGCCTCCCTGCCTTTCTAACGCGAAGCGCAAAGGATTTCGAGGAAACAAGTTTAAGGTTTTCAATCGCTATATCCGTAACGAGAACCTTCATTTCATCAAGGTCGGAAAAGCAAGTCCAAGCGGGAGAAATTGAACTGATTCCAAAAACCTTTATCGCGCTTCTCAAAGCATTTTTTATTTCTTCTGTATAAACAAATATCCTACTTGGATTTGTTTCTATTTTGTACTTTACATTTTCCCTGTCAAGAGCCTTTCTAACATTGCTTACAAGCTTTGAAAAAAACCTTGGTTTTACCTGTTCCGATTTCAGCGAAAGCTCACCGGAAACCCTTATGAGTAAGCAATCATAAGGCTTCATAAGTGAAAGTAATGATAAGCAACATTTAAAAATTCCAAAGAGTTTTCTGCGAGAGAATAGAGCTTCTTTTAACATATTCTTCAATCGGCACTCTAAGCCTTTGAGAGATTGCCTTAAGCGCTTCAGATATACTGGAAAATTTTTCTGCTGATTTTTCGAAAGCTTTTCTTATAGTTTCTCTTATCTCCCAAACACCAACAGGAATTACGTAGCCCTTGTAAATTTCTCTAAAAACAACAACGCTTGCCTGCTTTTTCATCTTAACAAGCTGCTCGCATATTGCAAGTCTCGCAGCGTAATATCCACCGCCCTGCTCTTCTGCATAACTTGTTCTCCCTCTAAATGATTCTCTTTCAACTGTTATTGAAAACCTGTGCATAGACCAATAGCTTCCAGGGAACCATGCTTCGAATTGTTCAAATCTCCACGAACCAGGAATAAAAAGTATTTCAAAATGATTATCTAAGTGCTCGTTACTCCACACAAGAATCTCACTTATCTCTGGAAATTTGAGTATCTTTTCCCGAAGGTAGTTTGCAATCACATCATCTGCTGCCGTAATACTCCATCTTGTTGGAACAATGCGCTTTTCAATACCCATACATCCAGCGGAGAGAAATCGAGAAATCTCATAAACATCATAACCCTTTTCATAAAGCATTATAGCCTGTGTGCTTGCTTTAAGCTCATCTTCCAGTATTTTTTCCACTTTCTGCGAAACCTTTGGATTGCTCGCTACAGCAATCTTCTCAAGTTTTCCGCTCATTCCAATCGGATGAAAAAACGCGCTGAATTTTGGCAAAGCGAAGAGTTTTGAAAACTTTGCTTCAATGTAAACGGGTTTTTCTGAAAGTGCTATTTCTTTAACACTTTCTCTTATTTTTTCAGGATAGCGAACATCAACTTTTTTCTTGACTCTCAAAAGCGAAGAACATGCTTCAAGTATTTCATGATAACTGTGGCCATACCACTCCTTAGGCGTTTTAAGAGCAAGCGTATTTTCGCAGGCCAATAAAAGCGGTCCTGTGAAAACACGAGGATAGTTTTCTCTTCCAACAAAAACAGAAGGCGGTGTTTGGGAGTAAATTTCTTTTTTCAGAGTTTTTGCAACACTCTTTACTCTACTCAAAGCAACATAAAGCGGGCAGTAGCTTTTTCCACAAAGCTTTTTTGCCCCTTTGCAACGAAGACAAATAGATCGCGTGGTTTCTCACCTCATTCAGTTGAAAGAAGAATTTCTTTAAAGGCGTGCCAATCCGCATTTGTTTTTATTCCAAGTGCGTCAAAGTGTGTTCTACTCGCTTTGAAACCAAGGGCTTTAAGATTTTCGATAACCCTCTCGATTTTCGGCGGGTTTATTTTAAGAGCAGAACAAAACTCATGCAAATTGTAGTAAAAAGGTGTGGTTATTTCAGCTTCTTCAAGCATTGTTTTACAAACTCTTTTCTCCTTCTCAAAACCACGCTTCTCAAGTTCTATATAAAGCTCATTTAAGAATCCTTTATCTAAAATACTCCCCGTATAGAGAGGACCTATCGTTTTTGTTTTTTCATTGCATGCACACTTTTCGCGTGGTTCTTCAAACCACCTCTTACACTTTTCGCAGTAAGAAATAATCTCAAACCTCTTCATCAGTTTAGTAATCTCACTTTCCCTTGGTAAAACTTCTCCAAAAACGCGGTAAAAATGTTCATGGTAAAGCACGGCTCTTGGTAAAAACGCTTTACCGTGTATTGCAAAAGCCTTTATAACAGCGCTTAAAAGAATGCGTGCTCCAAGCTCTTTTGAAAAGCAAACTCTTGAGGAAAATATTCCATACTTTCTTAAGCATGCATTTGGAGAAGAGCCTGTAAGGGCCGCTGTATCTGTTGCTGTTATGAAGGCGAAACCCTTCCAGTAAGTTGCTCTTGCAACACTATCCAAGAAAGGAGCAGGTGTCCCGTAAGGGTCTAAATCAACGCCTGTAAAAATGTTTGTAGAAAGCATTCTAAGTGCGTTTTCTTTTATAACTATAGCCCTTTTTCCGTTTTTTTCAAAAATCCTTTTTCCATGCTCATTCTTCACGAATTTAAACCCGTTAAGTTCCAGATTTCGGGATATTAGGTTTATAGCTTCTGGATTTTTATCACAGAAGAAGACTTCAGTTACATTCTCTACCTCGCAAATGTAGCGCAAACCCATTATTCCGCTTGCAGAAAGAGCATCGCAAATACTAACATTTTCTCTTTTTCTACACAGCACATTTGCTGCACAGACAGAAAAGTTTCTGTTAAATTCCATTCTAGGATTATAAAAAACTTGAAGATCTGAAGAAACTTTTTGCGAGATATATGCATAAAATTCCACAATCCCTTCTCTCGGTTTTTGTAAACTCTCCATAATATACATTTTGGTGTTACAAAGGTATATACTTCTTCTGGTACTCATCAAAAAGCGCCTTGCATACAAAAGAATCCTCTTTAGCTCCTAGTTCCTCGACAATATATTCTTTACAATTGTCAGTAATAGCTTTGCATAGGACATCCTCGATAATTATTCCCGGTTGATTCAACTCAGGCGGCATTCTAGATTTCTTAACTCTATCTTTAGGAATTTCAACTACCAATGCACCACCATTTGGAATATTCCATCCAGTTTCTCGTTTTACTCTTTCTTCGAAACCTTTTGTAATAGTAGGAGAGATTGCGCATCCTCGAAGTTATCTGCCACGAAAATTCTCATTCCTTCTTTCGAACATAAGTAAGAGGGTTTGAAAAAATAAAGGGAAAACACAAATGTGCCCATTAGCATACCGCGATAATAACACCCCTCGCTTAACTCGTATTCATCTCCATTTACCAATTTTCCGTTTCTTTTTCTCAATTTCTTGCAAACTTTTTTGAGCTCTTCCTTAATTTCTTCGTTTAAATCTCTCGGCGTGTATGGAATTTGTAAAATGTTCATATTTTGGTTGTTCTGGATAAATTTTATATTTCTTCTTTTATTCAAGCTGTGCTATGGAGGGAATTGTATCAAATTACAGGGTTAAGTACACAAAGGAGGCTATAGTAATTATTCCTGGAATAAAAACTCGAAATGAAGCACGAAATCTTGTTGGAAAATACGCTATATGGGTAGATGAAAAGGGTAATGAATGGAGAGGTAAAGTTGTTGGCCCTCACGGAAATTCTGGTGCTGTAAGAGTTAGGTTTTCAAAACCATTGCCGCCAAAAGCTCTCGGAAAAATAATAAAAATAGAAACCGAAAAGGAGGCTATTTCGCTTTAGCTTCTCTTTTCTTTCCATAAAGTCTTTCATATATAGGGCAGCGCCCGATCTTCAGCCAATAACAACGTGCACCAAAACACTCGCCCATGCCTTGATAAAAGTAGCAAACCTCAACAACATTACCTTTCCTTATTACCATTGGTCTTTCGGGTGCGAGCCTTTTAAATCCGCCTCCTATGCGCATGCTTATCACCTCTTTTCACTTTTTGGTGATGACAATTTTAGAGAAAAATGTGCGAAACTGGTATATAAAGTTTTCGCTAAGAAGTGGTAACAAATTTAAGAGATATATGCTGTTATACTTACTCTATTTCTTTCTCCACAGAAAGCGGACAGCTTACAGGCGCAATGTATATCCCTTACTTAAAGG
>JALSPV010000079.1 GCA_026985775.1 Candidatus Aenigmatarchaeota archaeon | reverse complement strand
AACAGGGCACATTTTTCTGTTTCTTCATTTGAGTAATTACATTCATTACGTGCTTTTCACGATTTTTATAATCTTTGTTTGTATAGGCTTCTGGTTACTTACCAAGGCTGCTGAAACATTAGGGGGTGTTTAATTGTCAAAAGAAAGGCTTCTTGGAACAAGTGTTAAAAAACATGAAAACTTTTCCGAATGGTTTTCACAGGTTGTAATGAAAACAAGACTTGCAGATATACGTTACGGCTTGCAGGGATTTATTGTTCATAGAGAGTGGGGAACTAAAATACTCAGAAAGATTTACGAAATGCTTGAAGAAGAAGTAGAAAGAGATGGGCATGAGCCTGTACTTTTCCCCATTGCCATCCCCCTGAGGTTTTTTGAAAGGGAAAAGGAGCATGTAGAAGGCTTTGCACCAGAAGTTTTCTGGGTGATGAAAGCTGGTGATGATGAGCTTGAAGAACCATTCGCATTGAGACCAACTTCAGAAACAGCCTTTTATTCGATGTACTCTCTATGGATAAGGAGCTGGAAAGACCTGCCATTTAAACGCTATCAAAGCAGGGTTTGTGTATATCGTTACGAGTCTCATACCCGACCATTCCTTCGAGGGAGAGAATTTCCGTTCTTTGAAACACACTGCGCTTTTGCAACACATGAAGAAGCACTTGAACAAGTTAAAAGGGATATGCAAATTTTAAAGCGCGTGGTTGAAGAAAAGCTCTTTATTCCTTTTGTATTTTTCCGGAGACCTAAGTGGGATAAGTTTGCTGGTGCTGAAGATACTTATGCAGCGGACTGTGTAATGCCAGATGGTAAAGTCTCGCAAATAGGTTCTACGCACGAT
The DNA here is from genome assembly GCA_026985775.1 of Candidatus Aenigmatarchaeota archaeon. Classification (GTDB taxonomy): domain Archaea; phylum Aenigmatarchaeota; class Aenigmatarchaeia; order Aenigmatarchaeales; family SZUA-1535; genus SZUA-1535. The sequence continues at coordinate 1,770 of JALSPV010000079.1, read as the reverse complement.
CTTGGTCAGAGATTCAGTAAGGCGTTTGAAGTAACATTCAAGGATAAAGATATGAAAGACAAATATGCATGGATAACATGTTTTGGTCCTGGAATATGGCGAATTTTGGCGGGCGTCATAGCTATTCATGGTGATGATAAAGGGCTTATATTACCAAGCGTAATAGCACCTGTTCACGGTGTTGTAATTCCCATCTACTTCAAGGGAAAAGAAGATGCTGTCGAGCAAAAAACGCTTGAGGTTAAGGAAATTCTTGAAAAGAACGGATTTAAGGTTTATGTGGATGATGATAAGGAAAAATCTGCTGGGTTTAAATTCAATGAATGGGAAATGATGGGCGTGCCTTTACGTATCGAGATTGGACCAAAAGATGTTGAAAACAACTCCGTAATTATTGTTAGAAGAGTTGATAGGGAGAAAATAGCAGTTCCTATCTCGAAGCTTGTGGAAGAATTTGCAAAGCAACTTGAGGAAAACGACAAGCTTATAAACTCGCGATCTAAACGCTACCATATTGTACACAGGGCAAAAACATTTGAAGAAGTAAAAGAGCTTGCACAAAAAGGCGGTTTTATAAAAGCACCTTTCTGTGGCATAGATGAAGATGGGGAAGCATGTGCAGATAAGCTCCAGGAGTTAACAGCACTTAAGGTACGCGGTATTCCGCTTGAAGAGGAGGAAAAACCAGAAAAAGGAGAAAGATGTATAATTTGTGGAAAAGAAGCAAAGTATATTGTATGGCTGGCTAAAGTATATTAAAAATATTTAAGCAACAACTATTTTATTCCTTCAATTCTATAGAAATGCTAACACCGTCTGGAATAGGGATGCGCATTATATGGCGGAGTGTTCTGTCGTCCATTCCTATATCTATAAGTCTTTTGTGTATTCTCATTTCCCATCTATCCCAAGTAGCATTTCCGTGTCCTGTACCGTCTCCACAGGGGGTTTTCATCGTAACTACGCAAAGCCTTTTTGTTGGTAATGGTATTGGTCCGCGAACAACTACCCCATGTTTTTCTGCAATTTCCTTTATCTCTCTACATACTTGTTCAAGCTTCTTTACATCAGTGGACATGAGCTTTATCCTTGCCTTTGGCATATCCACATAAAAGCACAGAAAATTTAAATAGTTTTCGATTGCTCTTGAGTTTTATGGATGATGGTGAAGAAGAAGGTTTGAAAAATAAAGTCAAATCGCTTTTGGTCTCTGTGATTATTGCTGCATTATTTGTTCTACTTTTCCTTTCTAAAAACACGTTTTTAATATGTTGTTTTCTTGTACTTTTTGAAAAGTGTATAATAGGGAGAGTTAATCCAACTCCAATAGGTGGTATAGAGTTCACAACGATGGCTACAATTCTTACAACACTTAAATACGGGTTGGAAGGTGGTCTTATGTTTTTCGCCTTTCTTTTAATAGGTCCTGCAATAGGGAATGCTATGCTTGGTGATAGATGGGTTGTAAATCCAGATTTTAATCCCTACAACATAGGTTTTGGTATACTTAGAGACTTTGTAAGTGTATTTATAGTACATCTCCTTCACACTCTCGATTTATTCTGGATTTTTCTTATAGTATTCGCTTTCAAAAACTTCGCAAAGATAGAAGGATTTGGAGATATGGATATTTTTAACATTCCGATAAGTTTCGTTTTCAATTTGTTGTTGCTTAAGTTTTTGGTGCCTGTGATTTTTTGATTTTCAAAAATCAAATAGCGTTTTTCTTGTATACTTTTCCTTCATGTTTTTCAGCATTTTTAAATACTC
>JALSPV010000078.1 GCA_026985775.1 Candidatus Aenigmatarchaeota archaeon | reverse complement strand
AGGAGAGAGAGCATTTTTCTTATGGCTTTTTCATAAGAATAACCCTCTGCTTCCGGAAGTATTTCTATTATAAGCATGTTTTTCTCTTCTGTCACATCTGCCCCAAGAAGCTTTCTTAAAGTCTGTTCTCTTATTTCTTTTACTTCCTTCCACCTTTCTGGAGAAAAACACACAACTATTTCCTCTGCTCCTTGAATGTATTTTGCTACAATTTCCCTGAAAGTTTTTTCTTTTGAATCAAACCTTATCCTCACTTTCTTCTTTTCTTTTTTCATAGGCGAGATAACAAGAAACTCTCCTGTATCAACAACCCTTACTTTTTCCTTTGCTTGCAGTTTTTGCTTTTTAACCCATTCTTTGGGAAGAGAAACTATTATAGTACTGTGCGCTGTTTTCTGCAGTGCACGCACATACTCTTTCATATATACTGGTATATACCACCAAAAAAGTTTATATATTTTTTCAAGCGCTATGAAAAGAGGTGAGTTTTGTGAAGCAGACATTAAAAGAGCTTGAAAGGATAAAGGATGCTGAAAAAGAGGCCGAAAAAATATTGAAAAAGCTAAAAAGGATGCTGAAAAAATGCTTGCTCAGGCAAAGGAAGAGGCCGAGAAAATACTCGAGAATGCAAAAAAACAGGCTGAGAAAAAGATTAATGATTTGGAAAAGGAATGCGAAAAGGAAATAGAGAAAATAAAAGAAGAGGTTAAGAAAAAGCTCGAAAAAGAAATAGCAAAGCTCGAAAGGCTTGTTGAAAAAAGAAAAGAAAAAGCTGTAAAAGAGTGTTTAAAGCAGCTTGTATCAATGGTGTGTAAAAATGCTTAGACCAGAACCAATGTGTAAAGTATTGGTTGTAACACCCAAGAATTTGAAAAAAGATGTAGTTGAAACTCTTTACTCTCTCGGTGTTCTTCATCTGAAAGATGCTGAAATAGAAGGATTTGAAACAGGCACACCACTTGAAAATGCTGAGCGCATTTCAAAACTTTTGCTAAGCATTGAATCACTCCTTCAAAAGCTTCCCGAAGAAAAAGGAAAGAGCCCTCTACATATCTCTTCGCTCCGCTCTTTAGAAAGGCTATGCGAAAGTTTATCACAAAAAATTTCAAAAATCGAGGAAGAAATAAAAACACTCGAAGAAAAAATAAGAGAAGAAGAGGAAAGAGAAAAATTGAGAAAGCTTGCAAAAAAGCTGGGTATTTCGAAAAAACTTTTATGGGATTCCAAAAAATTTGAGATAATAATTGGATTAGCAAAAGATGTTAACAAAAATTTTCTTCCCGAACATATTATTTTTGCGAGTACAGATTTTGAAGGGAAGCAAGCGTTTTTGGTGGTAGCTAAAAAAGAGCTTGGTGAAAGCATGAGAGAAGCTCTCCGCGCTTTTGATTTTAATGAAATAAGCATTTCAGAGCTTGAGAAAGCCCTCTTTTCACTTGTTTCAAAAAAGCAGATTGAAAAACGATTTGAATTTATGCGAGAGAAGCTAAGAGAGCTTGCAAGAAAGTATAGAAGCGTGCTTGAAAAATGGAAAAGTGTTTTGGAAATGGAATGCGAAAAAGCAGAAGCCCCGCTCAAATTTGGAGAAAGCAAAAGAGTTGTTTTGATAGAGGGGTGGATTCCAAAAAAAGAAAAGGAAAGATTTGCAAATACTTTAAGAAAAACCTTTGGAAAAAAGATAGCACTTCGTATAGAAGATGTTAAAAGAAAGGAAAATGCCCCTGTAAAACTTTCTCACCCCAAACCAATTTCGAGCTTCAAAATGTTTCTCGAGGTTTATTCTCTTCCAAAATACGGCGAAGTAGACCCAACACTTTTCCTTTTCATCACTTTTCCTATTTACTTTGGTTTCATGCTCGGTGATATAGGATATGGTATTCTTTCCCTTTTACTTGCGCTTTTCATAAGAAAACGAAAAGAATTAAAGGCTTTCTCGAACATAATGCTACTTGCCTCGCTATCAACGATCTTCTTTGGATTCCTTTATGGAGAGTTTTTTGGAGCCGAAGAAATTCTCGGTTTTCACATCCCGCACTTACTTTCAAGAGTTGAAAGTATATACGAACTTATCTTTGCTTCAATAATCTTTGGTCTCGTTCACATAAATATTGGTCTTTTACTTGGGTTTGTTAACGAGCTTACGCTTCATGGCATTAAGGAGGCGTTTCTACATAAAGGAGGCTGGTTCCTTGTTGAGGCTGGCGCATTTCTTTTCCTATTCTCATGGAAAGGTATAATGAACATACCCCTTTCAGTAATTTTGGCTGTATTTTTTGCTGGTGTTTTGCTTTTGATTAAGGGTGAGGGTATACTTGGAGCTGTAGAAATGCCAACCCTACTAAGCCATATTCTCTCATATTCCCGACTTGCAGGCGTAGGAATCGCTTCAGCATCGCTTGCAATGGTTGTTAATGAAATACCAGGTTCTTTGCTTACGAAAAGCGTGTTTTTCTTGCCGGTTGTTGCGCTTCTCGTTTTAATAGGTCATATCGGAAATTTCCTCCTTGGTTTACTCGAATGTTCCTTGCACTCACTCCGACTTAACTGGGTTGAGTTTTTCACAAAGTTTTATCACGGGGGAGGAACACCTTATAAACCATTTGGCAGGAGGTGAAGAAAATG
>JALSPV010000077.1 GCA_026985775.1 Candidatus Aenigmatarchaeota archaeon | reverse complement strand
ACACGCCCAGAGCTTTTGCACGCGTGTGTTGCGATAGCTGTTAACCCGGAAGATGAGCGTTATAAGGAAATTGTTGGAAGATATGCAAAAGTACCAATTTTTGAGCAGGAAGTTGAGATAATAGCTAGCGAGGAAGTTGATCCGGAATTTGGTACGGGAATAGTGATGATATGTACATTTGGAGATAAACAAGATGTAGAATGGGTCTTCAAGCACGGTTTACCAATAATAGAGAGTATAACAGAGGGTGGGAAACTTAAGAATGCTGGTGAACTTTCTGGGCTTAGTGTTGAGGAAGGGAGAAAGAAAATCATTGAGCTTCTACACGAAAAGGGTTATTTACTAAAGCAGGAAGAAATAGAACAAAATGTTGGAATATGCTGGCGCTGTAAAACACCAATAGAAATTCTCCATAAAGAACAGTGGTTTCTCGCTGTCAATAAGTTCAAGAAAGATGTTATAAGAAAAGCAAAAAAGGTTAGATGGATTCCAGAGCACTATGTGCACAGGTTAATAAACTGGGCCGAAAGCATGACATGGGACTGGGTTATAAGCAGACAAAAGGTTTATGGTACACCTATTCCAGTTTGGTACTGCAAGAAATGTGGAAATGTGATTCTCCCTTCTCCAGAGCAGCTTCCAGTAGATCCAGCCTGCGATCCGGCTCCTGTAGACGCATGTCCAAAGTGTGGTGGTAAAGAATTTGAAGGAGAAAAAGATACGATGGATACATGGATGGATTCTTCAATAACCATCGCCTTTCATGCAGGTTGGCCAGAGAAATTTAATGAAAAACTCTTTCCTGCAGATTTGCAGCCAAATGGAGCAGATATAATAAGGACATGGGACTACTATTTACTTGTAAGACATTTAATGTTATTTGGAAAAACACCTTACAAAGCCGTTATGATAAACGGAATAGTTCTTGGAGAAGACGGAAGAAAAATGAGTAAAAGTCTCGGAAATTATGTTACGGCAAAAGAAGTTTACGAAAAATATCCAGCTGATGCTGTTCGTTATTGGGCTGCTACAGGAGGTGCTGTAGGAAGTGATATACCGTTTTCTTGGAAAGACGTCGAGCATGGGAGCAAGTTCCTTACAAAGCTCTGGAATGTTGCAAGATTTTGCTCGATGCACTTGAAAAAAGGGAAAACCTATGAAAAGCCAGAGAATCTTGAAGCAATAGATTTGTGGATACTATCAAGACTTCAAGAAGTAATAAGAGATGTAACCCAAGCCATGGAGGAGTTTAGGTTTAGAGAGGCTGTGTTATGCATGGAAAAATTTTTGTGGGAGGAGTTCGCGGACGATTACCTGGAAATGATAAAATCGAGAATTTACAATGGAGATGAAAGGGTTAAGTTTGTTCTTCAAAAGGTCATAAAAGCACTTTGTATAATGCTCTCTCCATTTATGCCGTTTGTCTGCGAAGCAATTTATCAAAGACTTTTTGCTAAAAAGAAATCTGTTGCAATTGAAACTTGGCCAAAATTCGAAGAAGAACTTTACAGTGCAGAAGCTGTAAAAGCAGGAGAACTTTGTAGAAAGGTAATAAGCAGTATAAGACAATGGAAGGTTTCCAACAGGCTCTCGCTCAAAGAGGAAATAAGCAAAGTGGTAATAGAGTGTGGAGAAAGTGAGAGAAGAATATTCGAAAGTGTAAAAGAAACGATACTCAACACAGCTCACATAAAAAACCTCGAATTCGGAAAGGTTGATGAAAGGGCGATAGATGTAGAAGAAGGAATTAAAATTCTCATAAAAAAATGAAAAATATGGAGAAAGGTTACAAAACAAATATTGTTTATTTGGATCATTATTAGTATGATGACAATATTTCTTCCGCATATTTAAGAAAATTTCTAGAAACACAATCTGCTGCTATTCCTCTATTATGATAATTTTCAAAATGTGCGGTGTAAGTATAAACATCTTTTATTCCTAGTTTTTCAAGCTTTCCAGAGACTCTGAATTTTTTCGGTGTAAGCCAAGAATAAATTTGCTCACTCCCTAAAATGTAGTCTATTTTTCTTTTATTTGCCTTCTCAAATAGTAGATATGAGAGTGTAGAGATACATAATAGTTTATATTTTGTAGCTATTTTTGAATCCACAAACGAATCATCCCAGTCCAATAGAAAATTGTTTATTTCGGTTGTGTCAATCCCAGCAACGATTTGTTCATTTTTTTCTGAGTTTTTACGCAATTCATAAAGATATGTTCTTGTGTAACCCAGCGTTTTTGTTTCTCCAGTAATTTCATCTTTCACAAATATACCGAGAAATATTGTACCCTCATCCTCTCCCCACCTTTCAATATCCTTTATTTTTTTCTGCATTGCTTTAGGATTGGAATAAGAATACGGGTTTGCACATGTGTTACATTCTTTTACTACTTCAAATATTTCATCTGGATGCCTGAATTCTTTAACTTCAATTTTTCTGTATTCGTTATTTCCAGTGAAGTATTTTTCATTGAATTTATAAAGCATGAATTCAACGCGTTTTGCAATTTCATTGCTGTTTTCATTTTTCTTTCCATTTCCCTTTATCTTGTCTATAACGGTCTTGTAAACAGCTTCTTCAACGGATATTTTCCCTTCTTCAAACTCCTTTCTGTAAGGTTTG
>JALSPV010000076.1 GCA_026985775.1 Candidatus Aenigmatarchaeota archaeon | reverse complement strand
AGAATCACAAAAACCACAAGAGTTTTCGCTAGAATGTTTAGCTTTATTCCGAAAGTAAGAAAAAAGGCCGGTGAAATAGAAGGGTTTGCAGAAACTCTGCATAAAGCTTTTAAAGCGCAGAAAAGCAAACGCACTCTAATACTTGCTTTTTTCCCTACACTTTTTGTATGGATTTTAGAGGGTGTTACTCTTTACTTGTGTCTCCTTTCCATAAGAGCTTATGTTGATCCAGTCGTTTTAATAACACTCTTTCCGCTTGTTACAGTAATCTCGCTTCTAAGCTTTCTTCCAGGCGGTCTTGGCGCTGGCGAGGTTCTTGCGGTTATTGTGTTTTCAAGCCTCTCTACCCTTTCGTATGCACAACTAACAACTGCTCTAATTCTTGCTCGAGTGGTTGGTTTCTGGCCAACGATAGTTATTGGCTCGTATTTTGCCGGAAAAATAAAATTGAAGGGGGGATGCACTCACTTTAGAGCATCAAGGATTTTTCTATCAATACCCTTAATTGCTTCAAGCGCCCTTGAAAATTCTCTTGTATCTTCCTGCAAAGCCTTTATTTCTCTAATCTCCTTCTCAAGTGCACTAATGCGCCTTTCCAGCTCTTCAAACCGCTCAGAAATAACTTTTGTAAGTTCTTGAGTAACGAATTTTTTCAGACTTGCGACTCTTACACTTAGTTCCTTTACTTTTAGTTCGATATCCTCCATCAATAGCACCTATTCGAGTTCTTTTAGAATTGATTTATCTATCTTGTTTTCGCTTGCTTTTTTAATCGCTTCTATTTCACGCTCTAAAGCTATTATCTTTGCCTCGAGCTGAGAAATCCTTGTTTTTGTTTCCTGAAACTTTTTTACTATTCTTTCTACAAGTTCTTTTAAAAACTCGTTAAGCTCACTTACCATGTAAAGTTTTTAGATGTTACAAATTTAAAATTTCTCTTTTCAGTTTTACCATAACTATTTTTCCTTCACGCTCCCTCTCGATTATTCCTTTTACTTCGAGGCGCCTTAAAATCCTATGAACCTTCACTTTATTCAGACCGCTTAACTTTACAAGCTCGTGCTGCTTTATGCTTTCTTTTTGAAGTATTATTTCCATGAGTTTTCTTTCATCGCCCCTACTTGCAACAAGCAGCGCATTTTTTATAGCTTCTCTCGTTTTTATTTTTTCTTCTTTCTTTTCTTCGGGCTTCAACAACGCGTATATCAATGCACCTATGAAAAGCCCCAAAGAACCGAGTAAAGGTACAAACAACCATATGGGTATTGCGCAGCCGCATGCGTTGCCTGAGTTTATTTCCATCTCTACATAAAGCGAGGATACCGCAACTATAAACACGAAAATTGCTATCGTGAGCGTTGCCAAGAGCATATTTTTCTGGAGCAACATGCTAAGAAAAAGGTCAAACCTCTATAAAATCTTTTTGCAACCATATTTTTCGCATGTTGAAATAAGCATATTCACAGAGTACCTGTTCCCCATTATAATATTTCCTGGAAGAATGCAATAAAGGTATGTCGAACCGGAATAAATTGCTTTACCACCGTTTTTTTCACATAATTTTTCCTCAAAATCCTTTCCGAGAAAATATCCGTTTTTATCCTGTGAAGCTGCAGGGTAACCTTCTATAGCCATAATCGTATCATTTTTAAGTTGTGCAACAAGTAATGGTACGCCGCCATCCCATCTTATGCTATGATTTTTCAAAAGGTCAATAAGCTTGCCTGGATTTGTAAGCTTTACTATTTTTATACTTGTGTTCATAGAATTGAGATACTCAATAAGATGGTGACAATGCGGACAGGTTGTAGAGTAAATTAGGTATGCAAAGCTTTTTGCCTCTTGCTGCTGTGATTGTGAGTTGTTTTTTAATGAAATTGTGTTCTTATTTATACACCCACAGAGAAACAATAAAACAAACAACACTAAAATACCAGCGTATTTTTTCATTCCACATCACCATACCATTATGAGCACAGCAAGCAATAAGAGACCTGCTATTAAATGCAATTTCTTTATGTTTTTCTCCCTCCATTTCATGACCTTTTCTGGACTCATACCGTAGCTTACGAGCAAGGTTATTGCTATCATTGGAAGCACGAAAATTAAATTATAATAAGCAAGTGCCAAATACCCTTCAACAGGGTTTTCAAACTGATGAATAAGCATTGTTCCTGTAAAATAAGGTCCAGAAGAACATGGAAGCAAAAGCACAGAACAAAGCACAGCAACTGGAATGGCCATTAAAGGATTTTCTACACTGTGGAGCACTTTTTTTGTAATCGCTCTTAATTTCATTGGCATCTCTAATGAGCGAAATCCCGGTTTATAGCTAACTACTGCAGAAAACTCCATAACTATCATAATCACAAGCAATGCTTTCAATATGAGGTGTATTATTTCTCCTACTCCCAAAAGGTTTAGAGCTGTTAATATCCCAAGTCCGTAAAGGAAATACATCACATAAACTGTTGCTGTGAAAAATATTCCACCAAGTAAAGCACCGCGCTTTCCTTTTGTTACAGTAAGTGCGGCGAGCAACATCGTTTGCACAGCCAAGGTACAGGGGTTCACAGCATCTACAGCAGCTAACCCTGTTATTTCCCAAAATTTTTCAAAAAGCATGTTTCCAATTTTTACTGAA
>JALSPV010000075.1 GCA_026985775.1 Candidatus Aenigmatarchaeota archaeon | reverse complement strand
TGGGAGCTGGTGGGCTTGTATACGGGTTGTTATTCTTCCTTGGAACCTTACTTGAAAACGATTTCTTGAAATATCTTGCAGAGCCTATTATTTTCTGTGCATTTTCCATAGCATTCTATATCTGGTATAAGGTAACACGGTTTTGAAGAGCCGCTTTGCGAAGAATTGTTAGAAGAAAGATTGCTCCACAAACAGGCTTTTTGGTAGCCCCGCCAGGATTCGAACCTGGGTCTGGGGGTCCAGAGCCCCCCATGCTTGGCCGCTACACCACGGGGCTATCCAGATTTAAAAATACCGCAAGAGCTTTTAAATCTTTCCCGAACCTAAACTTCTTATGCCGGTACTTACGGAAGAGCAGATTCAAAGATTGAGGAATGCAAGTTACAAAATAATAGGCAAACATATGCATAGTGCTGTAAAGCTATGTACATGGTTGAGAAGGTGTATCCGTACAGGCGGAAAGAAATTTTGTTATAAGCAACAATTTTACGGAATAGAATGCCATCGCTGTTTGCAGGTGACACCTTCATTGCCTTTCTGCACGCTTTCCTGTAAATTTTGCTGGAGAGATGTTACCATTAACAATCCCGAATGGATAAACGGTTACGATGAACCAGAAGAAATAGTGGAAGCTGCTATAAAAGCACAGCGCGAACTCTTAACAGGACTCGGTGGAGTGGAACATAGCGAGAAGCATCTTAAAGAAGCTTTTGAGCCAAAGCATGTAGCGATCTCTCTTGACGGTGAGCCAACTCTTTATCCGAAAATCTCTGAGTTAATTGAAGAATTTCACAAAAGAAGGTTTACAACATTTCTCGTAACAAATGGAACGCTCCCAGAAGTACTTGAAAAATTAACTTTACCAACGCAGCTCTACGTGAGCATGTCTTCATGTACAGAGGAAATGTTCAAGAAGGTAAACAGACCTCTGAAAAAAGGTCTTTGGGAAAAGTATCTAAGAACCCTCGAGCTTTTACAAAGTTTGAAAACGAGAAGGGTTATAAGACTAACGCTTTACAGAGAAAATGCTGTTAACCCAGAGAAATACGCTGAGCTTATTCTCAAAGCGCAGCCAGATTTCATAGAAGTGAAAGCAGCCATGGCTGTAGGATTTTCAAGAATTCAGGGGAGGTTTAAGTACGAGGATATGTTAAGGCACGAGGAAATAAAGGCGTTTGCAGAAAAGCTAAGCGAGGTTACAGGCTATCCGATAAGAGACGAGAAAAGAGATTCTCGGGTAGTACTTTTGAGCAAGCATAAGGATACGAAAATAAAGAAATAAAGCTATTCAGAACCCTTTACATGTGGTGCATTTGAAGATTTTTCTACTTTTCTTTTACCAATTGTGCAAATGACCTTTGCCTTTGGCAGCTTCATAGAACCTATAACGCTTATTCTTGCGCGCAGCTTGTAGTGCAGAACTCTTTCTTCGCCTGCACGCATGTTTCTTAGCTTCCACACAAGCTCTATTCCTTCCTCCTTTTCCTTTCTAATTGGCTTTATCGTTTCAAAAGACTTGACAAGCTCAAATGAAGGTGGAACAAAATCAATAACTCTTATCCCCCTCAGGTTTTTACCGGCCTTTATTTCTATCGAAACGCTTATTGTTTCACCTTCCTTTACCGGCTTTTTCTGAATCACATATTTCTTTATTTTTATGCCACGCGGATAGAGCAGGAAGAAAAACAAAACCCCAAGCAAAGCTGCTGCAACCAGAGCTACTGGCAACCAGAAAAATTCCTCGTACTTAATTACTTTACTTTCCTCTGGAGAAAGCTCAACTTCCCATATATACATCCCATTCTTCTTTTCGCATTTAGGTCCTTGATAAATATACCACATACCGGAAGAACTTGCATTGACATAAACAACTTCCTTTGCATTTCCAAGGTTTTTAATGGTTATCGTAACGCGCTTAAAGAAGAAGTCGGAATTAACGCTTTTTTCTATTTTTACGTTTTTTATTCTTTTCACCTTGAATTTGGCCATGCGCTTTGCTATTAGTTTACCATTTTCATAAACTTCTGCCGTAACAGTATATTCTCCTGGTGCCTGAAGCTTATCAAGCTGAAAACTTGTCTTTATACTGCGTTTGCTCAATTCCCCTATAATTATTTTACTCCTTTTCACAATACCGTCAAATTTAAAAACAACCTCTACAGTTCTTCGCGGAGCTATGTTCGAGAGCTCTATGTAAGCCGTAACTTTTTCTCCTGGGTTACATAATGTACATGAAAGAGATAAATCAGAAATTACAAGTTCTTTTTTCTGAACGACTTTTATGGCAGCGAATTTAACAACTCTTTCACCATCATCTCTTGTTACGATTATTTTGCAACGATAAACACTTTCTCCAGCACTCTCAGGAGGGTGGAAAAGAATTACCGTGCTTTTAGAAGAGTGCGGAGGGATTATAAGCGCCGAATCTCTGAGTGAAAACCATGTATATCTGCTACTAAGCAAAGATATTGTGTAAATATGACTTTTTTCATCATCGTTTGTAACTGTTACGTAAATTTTTGCACTTCCTCCCGCAACAACAATTTCTGGTGATTTTACAACCACCTTAAATGCGCTACCCGAGCCAAAGGAAAAAGGTAAAAGGAAAAAAGTGAAGAATAAAAACCCTGCTACTGCATTTTGCTT
>JALSPV010000074.1 GCA_026985775.1 Candidatus Aenigmatarchaeota archaeon | reverse complement strand
GTTATATAAAGAACGTTGATTTATTTCTTTTCATGACAAAGGAAAAAATTAAAACCGCGTGGGATTTTCTTGATGAAAGCGAAATAAGTACATTTGCAAATGCTTACAAACATTTTATCTCTCAAGCAAAAACAGAGTATGATGTAGCTGACTTCATTTCTGAAGAAGCTGAAAAAAGAGGCTTCAAGAATATTGAAGAATGCGAAACGCTTAAGGAAGGTGATTGTGTTTACTGGGTATTTAACGACAGGTTATGCATGCTTGCAAGAATAGGGGAGAAAAAAGATGTGCTCCGTATAATAGGGGCGCATGCCGATTCACCAAGAGTGGAATTAAAAATAAACCCAATAGAGGAAAAGAAAGATATTAATTTGGGTGTGCTTAAAATCTGCTTCTACGGTGGATTTGCACCATACGTATGGGCAAATCAGTTACTTGAACTGAGAGGTGTCGTTTATAAAAAAAGTGAAAAAAGGAAGTTCTCCATAAAAAACCTTGTAATCCCTGATCACCTTCCGCATCTAAGTAGGCAAAGGCTCGAGGAAAGAAAGGGAGAAGAGGTTATTAAAGGTGAAGAAATGAAAGTTCTTGCCGGGAATAGAGAAATTGAAAATTTCAAAAAGTTCGTGCTTGACACAATTTCTAAAGAGATTGGAATAGATTTTTGTGAAAAGGATTTTGTAAGAGCACACTTAATGCTTGTTCCTCAATATGAGGTCGTTGATACAGGATTAGATAAAAGTATGATTGCTGGTTATGGTCATGACGATAGGGCATGTGTATTCACATGCATAAAAGCGCTTTTTGAAGCAGAACATTTACCATGTACAAGCGTTGCGATGATAGTGGATAAGGAAGAGATAGGGAGTGAGAGTAACACATCTGCGCGCTCAGAGGCGATAAAATACTTTTTTGAAACGCTTCTCGAAAAAACATGCGGAAAAAAACTAAGAGAAGTAATGATAAAGTCGCGTGGTATAAGTGCAGATGTTACAGCAGCAATAGCACCAGGTTTTGAGGATTGCTACGATATAACCAATGCCGCAAAACTCGGAATGGGAGTGGCTGTTGAGAGATTCTCGAATTATGCTGGTAAATACTGGCAGAATGAGGCAAGTATAAAGTTTACAGACTGGGTTGTAGAGATTCTTGAAAAGCACAACATTCCATGGCAGGCTTGTGTAGTTACATCAAAAACAGATAAAAAACTTGGTGGGGGTAGAACAATAAGCTGTTTCATGGCAAGGTTTGGTACGGATGTGATAGATATGGGTGTTCCCACTCTCGGTATGCACACACCAACAGAAATAATTTCTAAAGCAGACTTGTATGCAACTTACCTTGCTTATAAAGCGTTTTTTGAAGAAAAGTAAAAATTAGAAAATTTTTTTCAAAACCTCTATAGCTTCGCCAACATCCATCTCTTCTGTTATATCAAAAACTCCTTGTCTTTTCCCTTCATATTCTACTTTTGGATTTTCCATGAATTTTTGAATCATTTCTTCTGAAAACACAGCTAAAAACTTCTTTCCTATTGCTGTATCTTCCGGTTTTAGTTGTTTTCCTGTTTCGTAATTACTACAGAAACGCAAAATCTCTACAAGGGCTTCTACGGGACCTGCGGAAAGGTGCACACAATTATAACCTTGAGAAACCTCCTTTAAACCAAGCTCTTCCTTCTTTTCGAGAAATATTCTTCTCAAACTTCCTTCTTTTGCATTTGCTGGATTTGTAGCTCCAAGCATCTCGTTTCTTAACACTTTCCATTTTGAATCAGAAGCAACTGCCATTACAAGAATCATTGCATTTTCTCTTGTGTAGTGCAAAAGCTGGTATGGGTGAAACCCATTGAGAACAAAAACTGTTTTATTCCCTATCTTAACTTTCTCGCAGTAAGTTCCTGAAGCGAGTTTTTTGTTTTCGAGATTTTCCCATAAAACATCGAGAGTTAATTCGTTAAATTCCTTGTATTTCTCAAGAAATTCGAATGCACCAAGTATTTCAGCTTTCTCAGGGGGAACACCAAATATTTCTTCAAAGTTTTCAAGTGCCTGAGAAGTTAACTCTTTTTTTCCGAATCTCGCGACCTTGTTAATAACACCGTAATGTTCAGCCATTATGTTGTATTTTTTCAAATATATCCCTGAAACAAATGCTGCTGATTCTATTTCCACTCCAAATTCACAAAACTTTTCCAGAGTTATTTCAAGTATTTTCTCAAAATTAACACCATCTTCAAAAACCTCTGGCTTGAAGAAAAATAAAAGCTCGTTCTTTTTCTCTTCTATTGGTGAATACTGCTTTATTTCTTTTATGCTAAATTCTTTTCCTTTACACTCTTTCAAAGTCTCGAGAATTTTTTCTTTCATGGCAAACACCTCATAGTAATCTTTGAAGAATTATTTCAAGTACTAAAAGCAATATACAGAAACCTATGATAGTATGCGGCTTTATTCTTACTAAGCTTTCCTCGCCTTCTTCATATCTAACAAGACCTGCCATTGTTGGTGGAGCAGTTAGTCTTCTTTCTCTACTCATTTCCTCACCTTTACAGGGAGAATAACATCTTTTGGCGCTGAATCTATAGGTTCTAAATACCTATTTAAGACTTTTGGTATTACTATTCTTCCATCTTCTTCCTGGAAGTTTTCTATTATTGCTGTTAATGCACGAGTTGTGGCTATTGCCGTGGAGTTTAAAGTATGCACGAACCCTTTGCTTGGTTTTCCACG
>JALSPV010000073.1 GCA_026985775.1 Candidatus Aenigmatarchaeota archaeon | reverse complement strand
TCGTTTTCTAAGTATACTTCTATTTTTCCTTTTTCGAGAAGGTAAAAAGCTTCTATCAAGGAAAGTTCAAGCCTATCTTCGCGAAGCTTTCCGAAATACCCCTCTTCAAACAAACTCTTAGCAAGCCCCCTATCCCATATCACAACTCTGTCTCCATGCACATGGGCCTTTGGTTTTTTCATTTTCTGCACCATCAAAGCTCTGTTTTCATACTGACTATGTAATATGTAATGTCGTTATCTCCGTCTACTATTGCCCAAACGCTCTTTGCTCTTATGTTTTTTCCTATTTTTGCGGTTCTCTCAAGCTCATCGAGACTGCATAAGTCATTTTCTGAATATGCAAAGACAATCCATTTTATCGGGCTGTGCTTAGCGGGTTTCGAACCTCGCTCGTAAACAAAAAAGTCTGCATCCTCACCGGCTATTCTAACAGGTAAACCGCGAGTGCGCAAATCCTTATACACAAGAAACTTTACAGGAAAGTTTCTATCCATTGCTACGCCTATGTCAAAAATATCTTTCAGACTAAGTTCTTTACCCGATTTAAAAACCTTTAGTCTTTCCCTTTCAACAAGAAGCGCTGCTTCTATTAGATGCAGAACAAGCTTACCATCTTTAAGTTCACCATACCAGCCCTTTTCATAAAACTCTCTGGCCTCTGCGCCCTGTGCAATTACTTTATATTCAATCAAAACTCCACGAAGCATGAGTTTAAGTTTTCTTTTTGAAGATTTATTTCTTTCTCTTACTGCAATAAACACCGAGCATAACAGCAACCCACCATAACTCGAGAAAAATAGACTTAAAAATCAATCTTACCTCGGCATATTTTTCAAGAATCCAGAATACAGCAAATTCATAGGCGAGAAGCGTAAAAAACGCATGCAAAGCTTCTTGTTTGGAAAATTCCTTTCCTGTTTTCATCCACCCTAAAAAAAGCGGTAGCCAGTCGAAAACAGCGCCTATCACAAAAAGTACAACAATATCGAAAAGTACTGCTGGAAAGAAGCAAAGACCTGCAAAGGTAACACACAAAGCCGTGTAGAGCTTTTCCTTCTGCATAAAATCTATTTAAGTATCTATTCCAAAAAGGTTTTCGGTGGTGATGTGTACAGATTAACAGAAGAGGGTAAAAAGTATTTGAGTGAAGGTCTTCCGGAAATAAATCTCGTCAAACTTATTTCCCAGCGTGGGCCTTTACATGTTTCTCAGCTTGAAATGGAGAATAAACAAATAGCGATTTCTTGGGCAAAAAAGAATGGGTGGATAGTTATTGAAGGTGGTGTAATAAAGCTAACAGAAAAAGGTGCAAAGGCTGTTGAAGAAGAAAGTCCATTACTCAAAGCTCTTCGCGAAGTAGATGTTTCTGGAAAGTGCTCGGATGAAAAACTTTTAGAAATGCTCATTAAGCGAAACCTCGTAAAGAAAACAAGAGAATTTCCTGAAGTAGAGGAAATTTCTCAACTCACACCAGAGATACTTCTTTCAGAAATATGGCGCGTAAAACCCTTTAAGAAATACGATGTTAATGCACCTGCTCCAGAGCTTTATCCGGGTAAAAAACATCCTTATGTTGCTTTCATAGAAGAGGTTAGAGAAAAGCTTGTAGAAATGGGATTTGAAGAAGTAAAATCACCTGTTGTAGAGGCAGAATTCTGGAATTGTGATGCCTTATTCATGCCTCAGGATCATCCTGCAAGAAGTTTGCATGATATTTTCCATGTAAAACACCCAAGAAAAGCAGAAATTAAAGATAAACATCTCTTTGAGAGAGTGCAGAAAACACACGAAAACGGATGGATAACAGGAAGTAAAGGCTGGGGAACTTGGGATCAAGAAAAGGCTCTGAATCTTGTACTAAGAAGCCATACCACACCATCTTCTATACGCTATCTCGCAAATCTTGAAAGCGGAAAGGAAGCAAAAGTTTTCTGTATAGACCGCGTGTTTAGACCAGATGTTATAGACAAAACGCATTTGATGGAATTCGATCAGTGCGAGGGAATAATAGTTGGAAAGCACGTTACTTTCAGGCATTTGCTGGGTATGCTAAAGGAGTTTGCAAAAGAAGTGCTCGGAACAGAAAAAGTAAAATTTGTTCCACACTACTTCCCTTACACAGAACCTTCAATAGAGATGTACATCTTTCACGAAAAACTAAACAAATGGGTCGAAGTTGTAGGTGCTGGAATGTTCAGACCAGAAGTCCTTAAACCGCTTGGAATAGAGTATAACGTGCTTGCATGGGGGTTTGGGTTCAGTAGACTCGCGATGTTGAAGCTCGAAATAGAGGATATACGCTATCTCTTTGCCCGTGACATAGAGTGGATAAGAAAATTCCCGGTGATGAAATGCCTGTTATAGAAGTAGAGAAAAACTACCTCATAAAACTCTGTGGAATTCCGGAAAGCGAGCTAAGAGAAGTACTTACTCTTGTAAAGGCCCCAATAGACGAGGAAGAAGAAAACATCTGGAAAATAGAGCTAACTCCAGATAGACCGGATATGTTTTCACCAGAAGGTATAGCAAGGGCTGTAAAAGGCTTTTTGGGTATGGAGACAGAAATTATCCAGTATCCTGTAATGGATACCGAAATAGAAGTGAAAGTAGAAAAAGTAAGTGCAAGACCTTACATAGCATGTGCATGCGTGCTTGATGTTGAGCTAACTGAAGAAAGGATAAAAAGCATAATGCATTTACAGGAAAAGCTGCACGAAACAATAGGAAGGAAAAGAAAAAAAGTAGCTATTGGTTTACACGATCTCGATAAGGTTACAGCGCCATTTACCTATGCTGAGTTTCACCCAAAGGAAATAGCGTTTGCGCCTTTGGGTATGGATGAAGAGCTTACGCTTGATTTGATTCTTGAAAGACACGAAAAGGGAAGAAAGTATGCGTTTTGTCTTGAAGGATTTGAAAAGTATCCTGTAATTATCGATAAGTACGGAGAAGTTCTGAGTTTCCCCCCAATAATCAACGGTAGATTAACAATGGTTACTGAAAAAACACGAAACCTCTTTATCGATGTTACAGGTACAGATAAACGAGCCGTTGAAAAAGTTCTCAACATACTCGTTTGTAACATAGCTGAGGTTTGCGGAAAAATAGGGAAAGTTAAAGTTGGTAACGAGATTTATCCGAAATTAGAGCCAGAAGAAATAGATGTAAATGTAGCAGAAGTCAACCGCGTTCTCGGGCTTGGTATAAGCGAGTATGAAACAGCGGAAATACTTAGAAGGATGCGATATTCGGTAGTTGAGATGAAGGGTGGTGTATTAAAGGTTCTTATTCCGCCGTATAGAGTGGATATACTTCACGAAATAGATATTATAGAAGATGTTGTAATAGGATATGGTATAAACAACATAATTCCAGAGCTTCCGAAAATACCAACGGTCGGTAAAAAGCACAGAAAAGAAAAGATGAGCGAAAAAATAAGAGAAATAATGGTTGGTATGGGATTCCACGAAATTCTTAATTTCATGTTATCAAATAAAGAAAAGCAGTTTATAAAAATGTGCGTCGAAGAAGAGGAATGTGTTGAGATAGCAAAGCCAATGAGCTTAGAATTTACTGTTTGTAGAAAATGGCTTCTTCCTGGTGTGTTAGAATTTCTAGGAGAAAATACACACAGAAGCTATCCTCAAAAAGTTTTCGAAATAGGGGATTGTGTTATTATAGATGAAAAGGAAGAAACAAAAACTCGAACAATAAGAAAGCTCTGCGGAGCGATAGCTCATGATAAGACCAATTTAACCGAAATAAAATCCGTTGTAGAAGCAGTAGCACGCGAACTAAATGCAAGTCTTGTTATAAAGCCCATTAGTCACAAGTCGTTTATAGAATCGAGGCGCGGAGAAATTTATCTAAATGGAAAGGCCTCTGGTTTTTTTGGAGAAATTCATCCACAAGTACTTGCCAACTGGAAGATAACGAAGCCTGTCGTTGCATTTGAAATAAGCTTAGAAGAGTTCATCTCCTGAAAAACGAGAAAATGACATCGAGTATACTTCTCTTTTCCTTTACTTCCTCCCCTGCCAAAAAACCTGCAAGTTGCTTGAATGCACGCGCAGCAGAAGAGTTTGGATACGAAAAAACTATAGGCGTTTTCTTGATTATTGATACATGCACTTTTGGGTCTTCAGGAATATTTGCTATCACAGGATATTCCAAAAGCCCTTCTATTTCTTCTTTAGGGATTTCTTTAGGATGTCTTCTCACACGATTCACAACAACACCTATAACGCTCGTCCCAACGCTTTCAGCGAGCTTTATCACTTTTAAAGCATCTGTTATAGCTGGGAACTCGGGATTTGTTACAACTATAAGTTCATCACTGTGCTCTATTATTGCCTGTGTTTCCTTTCCTAAGCCAGGTGAACTATCCACCACTACGTATTCTGTTTTTCCTTCTAATGAGCGCAAAAGTTCACCAAACTTTCGTAAGTTTATTTTTCTCAGTGCAGATAGCGAGAGAGATGCCGGAAGAACTTTCAGACCGCTGCGGTGGTAGAAAATAGCATCCTCTAACTCTGCCTCTCCCTTTAGTATTTCATGAATTGTGTAGGGATAAAAAGGAATGCCAAGGTGAAGAGAAAGATTGGGTGTTGTCAAATTTCCGTCGACAAGTAAAGTGTTTTTTCTAAGCGTACTCAGTGCAGCACCCAAATTAGAAGTAGTTGTTGTTTTTCCTACACCGCCTTTTCCAGAAACTACACCAATTATCCTTGTTTTCATGAAAATAATTGTAAAGTAAAAGGTTTTAAGGTTTTTGTTGATCTAATTTTTTTACAATTATTTTCATCCACAACACTACGTTTTTTTATTCGCGCGAAATAAAAATCTTTTATAACATTATTTTCAATAAACTCCTACATGAGCTTTCTTCCTCCAAAGGGAATGAGAGATTCCCCCCCAAAAATAAAGATTCTTAGAGAAAAAGTTTTTGAAAAAATAAAAACTGTTTTCGAGCGCTTTGGTTTTGATCCGCTGGAAACGCCGATAGTTGAAAAATGGGAAACGCTTAAAGGAAAATACGGAGATGAGGCAGAAAACAGGCTTATATGGAGATTTCAACTACCTTACTCAGAGAAATGGTTTGCGTTACGCTATGATCTAACCGTCCCGCTTGCAAGGTTTTATGCAAGGTTTAAACCGGCGTTGCCATTTAAGCGCTATCAAATAGGCAGAGTTTATCGATATGAAGATCCGCAAAAGGGAAGATACAGAGAGTTTTATCAATGTGATGCAGATATTGTAGGTGCGAAGGAACCTTTTGCAGACATAGAAATAATAGACATGATGTGCGAGGTTTTCAAAGCATTTAATTTTTCTGAATTCACCATAAAGCTAAATGACAGAAGAATTCTCAAAGGCTTGTTTGAAGACAAGCTTAATGTAGAGCCCGAAACCATGCTAAAGATTTTCAGAATAGTTGATAAGCTCGATAAAATCGGGAAGGAAGGTGTGATAAACGAACTTAAAGAAACAGGTCTTGCTGAAGAAAAGATAAGCTATATTTCAGAAATTCTCGAAATTGCGGAGTTTAAAAATGAAGAAATTCTCGAGTTTTTGAGAAAGTTTGAAAACGAAGAAGTGAAAAAGGGTGTTGAACTTCTTGAAGCATGTCTCGATTATTCGAAAGCTAAACACCACATAAAAATAGATCTCTCGCTTGTAAGAGGTTTGGATTACTACACGGGAATGATATATGAAATTGTTGTAGAAAAACCGAGAATTGGTAGCTTGTCCGGAGGTGGTAGATACGATAATCTGATAGGAATGTTCGCAAGAGAAGAGGTTCCAGCTGTTGGCGGAAGTATAGGTGTTGAGCGATTGATTGACGCTGGACTCGAGACAGGAATTTTCAAAATTGAAAAATATACTATTGTTGATGCTGGCGTAATTCCGCTTTCTGAATCTGTGATGAAATATGCTTGGGAAGTTGCATCAGAGCTAAGGAAAAGTGGAATAAATACACTAATTCTTTATGAACCCACAACGCCTGTAAAAGGCATTAAGCGCTTGGAAAAGAAAAAGATAAGCTATGCTGTGCTTATTGGTGAAAAAGAAGCTTCTTCAAAGACTTTAACATTTCAAAATCTCGAAACAAGAGAAAGAAAAGAGTACAAATTCGATGAGATTGAAAAACTAACAAAAGAAATTTTATGAGCTAAACGTTTTCTAGTGTAGGTATGGACAAGAGAATTATTTTGTCGAGATCTAGTGTTTTAAAAGGAAGATTTCTGTTCTCTTTCTCGTAGTACCATATTTCTTCAGGAAGCTGAAAAATACCAGAAAAATACAAAGGCACGTCCTCTTTTCTTTCTACTCCAAGATATGTTTCACATAAAAATTCAAAAGTTTTGCTTGACATATACGCATAATTTCCTCTTTCGGATGCTCTTTTAATTGTGAACCGTGTAAAATCCACAGGAACAAATTCCTTTTGTTCTTCATCATAAATAGCTGTTAATATAGCATATCTTGAATCGGGAAAATCTTGTGAAACTCTTAGTACAGATTTTTCGTGATATTCCACATAACGTCTTGTATCTGGAAGAATATTTACTACCACTAACCCGCGAAGCGGCTTTAGCATCATAACTATTTAAAATTTACTCTTAAGGAATTTAAAAATTTTACTTAAATTCTTTCGATCGAAGAACTATTCAGCTTTTGTTTTTAAGTGGCGCCGGGGGCCGGAATTTCGGCGAGTGTTTTGAACCGGCGCGCCCTTGCGGGCACCAGGTTACCTGGGTGGAGGTTCTTCATTTTTTCATCAGTGTCAAGCCAATCGCTCATAGGAGTTTGGCCTCACACCCTCAAGCTTCGCCCTCTCACAGCCGCGAAAGTGCGGCTCGGTGCTTGAGAGTCTGGCGCGTTGGACCTGGCTCCGCCACCCCGGCTTGGAATAAAAAACCGTTTGAGAATATTTAAAATTTCAAAATTTGATTCAAAAGCCGAGTATATCCAAAGCGATGTAATATGCCTTTGAATGACCACAACTTGGGCATTTTTCAGGTGGTTCTTCCCCATGGTGGATGTATCCACATTCTAAGCAGACCCAAGCAACTAGCTCATTCCTCTTAAACATACTTCCGCTCTCAATTGCTTCGAGCAATTTCTCGAATCTCTTCTTGTGATGTTCCTCAGCTTTAGCAATAGCCCTGAGCCTTCCAGCTACTTCATTCATACCTTCCTCTTCAGCTATCTTGGCAAACTCTGGATACATCTTCTCCCATTCGTAAGTCTCGCTCTCTATCGCAGTTTTGAGGTTTTGAACGGTGTCACCTAAAACTATCGGAGTTTCGACTTCAGTCTTAACATTCGCTGTATCAGCTTTAATCTTCTGAATTAGTTCAAGCAAAGTTTCAGCGTGCTCCTTCTCGTTCTCAGCTGTTTCCAAAAACACCTTCGCAACGAAAACATAACCTTCTTCTTTCGCAGCCTTCGCATAGAAAGTGTATCTGTTCCTTGCCACACTTTCTCCAATAAACGCTTTAACTAAATTCTCAATCGTCTTCACAAAATCACCTCCCTATTGTTTTATCTCAAAAATAGTTTGAAGAACATATAAATTTAAAAGAGAAAAGTAAGAAAAATAAAATTAAGCCCCCTATAAGTAAGCCCCAAGTTAATCATGCACTTGTTCGAAGCCCCCGATGTAAGCTATTTCTCTGCTTAGAATAGAGTAGGTACTCCCACCATAAAAAAATTTCGGTGGGAAAAAATATAGAACGGGGGCGATTGGATGGAGTCATTGATAAAATCCGCATTCAATAGAGCGTTTGGTGGTGTACAGCCTTTACCGCAGAGTTTCGGTGGAGTAACGCCACAAGAAACCAAGCAAGAGAATGCATTTCAAAGAGAAGATATTGAAAAGAAAATAGCAGAAGAGTTTGCAATAGATATGCACAAAGCCAGAATAGTTGTAGTCGGTATAGGAGGTGCTGGATGTAACACAGTTACAAGGCTTTATGAAATGGGTGTAGAAGGCGCTGAGATAATAGCTATGAATACAGATGCAAAGCACCTCGCAATAACAAAAGCTCATAAAAAAATACTTCTTGGTAAGGAAATCACCCGCGGTTTGGGAGCCGGTGGTTACCCTCAAGTTGGTGAAAAAGCTGCACAGGAGTCAAAACAAGAGATAAAACAGGCTATTGGTAACGCTGACTTGGTGTTCATAACCTGTGGGTTAGGTGGTGGAACGGGAACAGGCGGTGCTCCCGTAGTGGCGCAGATCGCAAAAGAAGCAGGGGCAATAGTGATAGGAGCCGTTACAATGCCTTTCAAAATGGAAGGTACAAGAATTCAGAAAGCCGAAGATGGTCTTTCAAAGTTAAGGCAAGTTACGGATACTGCTGTGGTTATAGAGAATCAGAAGCTTCTGGAGTATGCGGGACAGCTCCCATTGCAGCAAGCATTTGCATTAGCAGATGAACTTATTGCAATGATGATAAAAGGTATAACAGAAACCATAATGGTACCTTCACTAGTTAACCTTGACTTTGCGGATGTAAAAGCAATAATGAGCACAGGCGGAGTAAGTGCAATATGTGTTGGTGAAAGCGACTCACAGGACAGAGTTAAGGACGCCGTATTAAAAGCACTTAATCACCCACTATTAGAAGTTGATTACTCAGGCGCATTGGGGGCATTAATACACATAACATGTGGTCCAGACTGCACACTCTCAGAAATTTACGAGGCTGGCGAGCTTATTTCCAACAGGCTTTCACCAGATGCACAGGTTATATGGGGTGCGAGAGTGCTCCCAGAGTTTACAGGTAAGGTTCAGGTAATAGCAATAATTACAGGAGTTAAATCTCCATACATCCTTGGGCCTTCAAGAAGAGGAGAAAAAAGCATAGAGGATGACTTGGGAATAGAGATTATTGGCTAAGCTTTCTTTATATATTTTCTTTATTTTATTATGAACCTTTTTACAACAAGAGACAATACAGAATACAACATAAAATATTATAGAATGTTAGGAAAATAAATAACCCCTTTAACTTCTATTCTATACTTTCTAATAAGTTCTTTAATTTCTTTGACATATCTGAAAAGTTTTTCTTTATTAGTTAGAACACTTATACTTTCTGGAAAATTTTCCTTTAACCAATTTCTGAATTCATAGCCACTTGCCTTTAAATTCAGCATCTCTATCCAAAAGAAAGAAGCAAAGGGTTTAATTTCTCTAATAATTTTTTCAATATCTGTTAATTTCGGTATAACCGGGGAAATGAACGCATAAGTTTCTAACTTATTTTCATTAAGCTCCTTCAAAGCCAAAATTCTTTTTTCGATTTCTTGAGCCCTCGGTTCTAAAATTTTTCTTAGATCTTCGTCCCATGAATTAATTGTTAGCCCTACTTCGGCGTGCTTAAACTTCTTGAGAACATCTATGTCTCGGGTTATTAAGCAGGATTTTGTTAGAAGCGAAAGTCTAATTTGCTTGTTCATATTTTCGAGAATTTTTCTAGTAAGTTCAAGTTTTCTTTCGATTGGCTGATAAGGATCGCTTACTGTGCTCATTAAAACCTTACCAGCCACATGTTTGTTTTTAACGAGCTCTGGTAGATTTTCTCTTACCACCACCCAAGAACCCCATTTACCGAAAGAATAAAATTTACACATGAATTTAGCATAACAATATTTACAAGCATGCTCACAACCGATGTATTGATTAATCACGTATTTTGCTCCTGGAATTTTGGTAAGAGAAAACGGTTGTTTAGCTTCTGTTGTTAGAATTTTCATATTTTTTGTTTAACTAAAATGTCTAATAAAGTATTCTTCTGAAAGGTAGAGGCAGACCGGAGCATTTTTCAGCTTTTAGCTTCATCAATTTCCGGTCGCGGTAAAGTATTTTTGTTCTCAATGCTTTTAATTTTTATGAAAGTTGTTTTCGATAAAAAATGTTTAGAATACGAGTTTTTCTCACATCCAGAATCCCCGGAAAGAGTGAAAAAAATAAAAAACGTGCTTGAAATGCTTGGAGCAGAGTTTGTTAAACCAGAAGACATAACAGAGCGAGAATTGTTAAAAGTCCATGAGAAAAAATTTGTTGAAAGACTGAAATTAAAGGAGTACTTCGATCCAGATACACCGTGCATAGAGTTTTGTTATCCTCTCCTTTCTGCAGCATGTGCAGTTAAAGCAGCAAAAGTATGTGGATTTTCTCTCGCAAGACCACCTGGACACCATGCAGGGAAGAATTTTCTCGGTGGTTTTTGCTATTTGAACAATGTTGCAATAGCTTTGGAAAGCATTCGAAAGGAAGACGAAAAAGCGGTAATTCTTGATATAGATGCTCATCATGGAAACGGAACGGAAAACATATTTTTCGGTAGAGAAAACGTACTTTACATTTCATTACATCAGCACCCACTTTATTCAGGAACTGGAAGGGAGAGCAGAAAAAACTGCATAAACTTTCCTTTACTACCTTACACAACAGGAGCGCTTTATCTAAAAACACTTGCAAAAGCTGTTGAGTACATAGAGAAAATCTCGCCACAAATCATAGCTATTTCTCTAGGTTTTGATACATATGTCAATGATCCGCTCTCCCAGTTCATGCTTTCACCAAAAGATTTTGAAGAAATTGGAAAGATAATAAGCGGTGTATTAAAAAATGTAGAAAAATGGTTTATTGTTCTCGAAGGTGGGTATGCCGAAGACGTAGATATAGCGGCATATTATTTTTTCGATGGTTTGTGGAAAGTGGTTTAGGTTCTCTTTTTCGTTTGTTAAATTTCATAAAATTTTTGATATAAAATTTTTCTGACAAAGAATTAGAAAACATCCCGTTAATAGAACTGCAACACCAAGTCCTAAGAGCAATGCCCAGAATGATTCTTGGCTACCTTTAGGTATTTGTTGACTTAATGTTGCAACTATCAGACCGATAATAATAGAAATCATTAGTATTCTTGCTCTGTATTTGATTTTTTTAAATATTATTC
>JALSPV010000072.1 GCA_026985775.1 Candidatus Aenigmatarchaeota archaeon | reverse complement strand
ATCTTTGTTGAAGATATTTAACACCTTCCCATATATCTTAGGTAGATGTGATAAGTTGGTGTAAATTTCTATCACAGGAGAGAAAGAAATACACTCTTTTAATTTTTGCTTGATAAGATTTTTCACAGTTTCTCTCCCATTTAAAATAGTAATAAACAAGGAGGCTATTATGAATATCAGAGATACGATAAATATTTGTGGTTGAAGAGGCGTATAAAATAAAAGTGTAAACAAAAAGAGTAAGATAAATACGAGAATAGTATGTAAATATAGGATTTTTTCATTATTGACCCACACTCTACAAAAACCAATCACAATAGATACTAAAAACATCAAAATAGATAACGGGAAGAATACAAGGGAATAATGAACAGTAAAAGACATGATTTTGGAAAAGATAATAGCACTAATATACACTATAATGATCATAATAAGCAACAGACGGATACTAGGAAGTACTTCTCTTTCTACAGATTCTAAAAAAAATCTAAATTTTTCACATTCCAAAAGAGCATTTAATAATTTTTTATGTTCTTTTGAACCAGAAAAAAGTTTTATAATCTTTACGACATCCAAGATATCATTTTCTTTTTCCATGATTAAATATTATCTCACGATTATTTAACTCTATGTTACAAAAACTCTTTCTATGAAGCGAGCATATGTCGAGGTATACGGCTGTGCATACGCACAGGCGGAAGGAGAAATGATCAGAGGGATGCTTTCTCAACTTGGATTCTTAGAAGTTACTAATCCAGAAGGCGCAGACCTTATAGTTATTGTCACCTGTCACGTAAAAGAAGCGACAGAACAGAAGATTCTTCACAGAATAAAGTCTCTTGGAGAAAAATATCCTGAAAAAAATCTTATCGTTTATGGTTGCTTGCCGCAGGCGTATCCGGAAAAGGTTAGAAATGCCAATCCTAAGGCTTCTCTCCTTGGAAACCTTTCTCTTCACACATTTCCGGAGTGCGTTAAGAAAGTTATGAGCGGAGAAAGAATTGAAGCGTTGCATGAGATAAAAAAACCAAAACTCGGATTCCCAAGGGGTTTGAAAAACAAAGTAATTGGTATAGTACCGATAGCTGAAGGCTGTGCTGGAGCATGTGCTTACTGCTCCACTAGGTTTTCGCGCAGAAAAATTTTTTCTTTCCCCGAAGAGCTAATTTTAGAGGAAATTAAAGCTTTTCTGAAAGCAGGATGTAAAGAAATATGGTTAACGGCTCAGGACACGGCTGCTTATGGACTTGATACAGGCTCTTCATTGCCCGAGCTTTTAAGAAAAATCTGCACGCTGGAAGGAAAATTTTTCGTGCGTGTTGGAATGATGAATCCCGCGCTTGTTAAAAAGATGTGCGCTGAACTTATAGAAGCTTTTGAATGCGAAAAAATTTACAAATTCCTTCACATTCCAGTACAATCAGGTTCAAATAAAATTTTAAAGCTCATGCGGCGCGGGTATAAGGTGGAGGAATTTATTGAAATGGCGAAAGCGTTTCGCTCGGCTTTTCCAATGCTTCAGTTGTGGACGGATTTAATAGTCGGTTTTCCTCAAGAAAGCGAACAAGACTTTGAAAAAACCAAAGAGCTTATCATTAAAATAAAACCAGATTGGGTGAATATTTCGAGATTTTCTGTCCGCGATAAAACTGAAGCTGCAAAAATGAAGCAAGTAAGTACAGAGATTAAAAAAGCGCGCTCAAAAGAACTTTCAGAGATTGTGGGAAAAGTGGTAGAGGAAGTTAATCAGAAGTGGATAAACTGGGAGGGAATTGCGCTTGTGAGCGAGAAAGGTAAGGAAGGCGTAGTTGCAAGAAACTTTGCTTATAAGCCCATAGTTCTGAAGAAATCCTGCGAACTTCTCGGCAAATTTGTAAAAGTAAGGATTGTTAATGCTAAAAACGTGTTGTTTGGAGAGGTTATTGGGGTTCTGAAATTTTAATGTAAATCTTTTAATTTTGTTCTTCCATCGTTTTGAAATATGAAAATAGGACTTGTTGGAAAGCCGTCAGTAGGAAAATCTTCGATATTCAAGGCCCTAACCCTTACGGAAGTCGAGATAGCACCTTATCCTTTCACAACAATAGAACCAAACATAGGCATAGGTTATGCTAAGGTTAAATGCGTGTGCAGAGAATTTGGAGTTAAATGTAATCCTCGTTACGGTTTTTGTATTGATGGTTGGCGCTTCGTTCCTGTCGAGATAGTCGATGTAGCCGGTCTAGTTCCTGGAGCACATCAAGGAAAAGGTCTGGGTAATAAGTTTCTTGATGACTTAAGGCAGGCAGATGTGCTAATACATGTAGTTGATGCTTCTGGTTCAACTAATGAAGAAGGTGAGTACGTTGGAAAGGGTAATTATGATCCGGCAAAGGATGTAAGATTTCTTGAGACAGAAATAGACATGTGGTTTAAAGGAATACTTGAAAATCTCTTTCCAAAGATGAAGCGCTTAGAGGCAAATCTTCAGAGAGAAAAAGAAGAGCTTCTCGGTGAGTTTCTTTCGGGATTAAAGGTAACAAGGGCGCATATAGAAAAGGCTCTTGATAAGCTGGAGCTAAAAGAAAAGACTCTAAGAGAATGGAGCGCAGAAGACATCGCGAATTTCGCGCGCGAGATAAGAAAGCTCTCTAAGCCAACGGTGATAGCAGCAAACAAATGCGATGTAGATACAGCTGAAGCAAACATAAAGAAGCTAAGGAAAGAATTTCCGGATTATTTGATTATTCCTACTTCTGCTCAAGCCGAGA
>JALSPV010000071.1 GCA_026985775.1 Candidatus Aenigmatarchaeota archaeon | reverse complement strand
GACTTTGTCTGAGCTTTCTTTTTTTTGAAGGACTATCAGGTTTTTCTTGTAGAAAATGAGAGTATTCAATATACTTTTATTATGAAGGAGTTATTTTCTTTTGCATTGCTTGCAATAGCTGTTTCCTTCTTTTCTCAAAGATTTGTGTTTAGGAAAAGAATAGGGTTGATAAGTCTTGGAGGCATAGAAATCTATGTATTAGGAATGCTTTTTTCCTTTGTAATGAAGAAAGAGATACTTATAAGTATAACTCCTATTATTTTTGTTATTCTCGGTTTTATAGGTTTTCTTTTTGGGATTCAATTTAATAAGCAGACTGTAAAAGATTTAACTCTCGACAGTTTTATTTATGGATTTGTAATTTCTTTGCAATTCTTTATCTTTGTTTTTGTTATACATTTTGTTTTACCGTTTAATACTATCGTACTTCTTAGTGCAATCTTTTCTATTCCTGCTTCATACCTTGTTTTCAAGGTAAAAAATGAACGCTTTATCCTTTCCATTGAATTAAGCACTGTTATTGTGGGTTTTTATTATTGTATCATGTATTTTGGTTTTTCTGGGTTTTTATATGCCTTACTATTCGGATTGCTCGCATTTTTGTTTGTTCAATTCGAAAAATTCTTTACGGATGCTGAACTTTTTGTTTTGCTTTCTTCTTTTTTGCTGATCATAAGCGGTGTGTCTCAATTGCTGCACTTCTCCGCGATATTTTCGTCCATGATTTTTGGAATGATTATCGGTTTGTTTTCCAAATTTGACTATGTCAATGCAGTTAGGAATAATTTTGAACAACCTATGTTTTTGGCCTTGCTCTTTCTTGCGGGTTTGCATTTTGCCGCTTCGTTTCTAACGTTGCTTGTTTTTGCAATGCTCTTACCTGTAAAATTAATAATTATTTTTTCTGTTCTGAAGAGAAAAGCAACACTATTAGTTCCAATAGGGGCGTTGAGTATTGCTATTGCTATGGAATCTATGTCTTCTAAGATGGCAACATTTACTACCATTCTTTATTTTATATCGATTACTCTATTTGAACTTTTCAGGGAGAAAACGAAATGGGATATTTAATATTATCCGTGTTGTTTACTGGAGTTTTCTTTCTTGTAAAACGCTTATTTGTGTTGAGTATGCCTTATGTTAGTATTACCATTTCCCTGGCTTTTATTATTCTTATAGGTTTCTTTGTAGGCAAGTTTTTTCAAAAAATGGGATTTCCTGAGATAACAGGGTATCTTATAACCGGTATATTACTTTCTCCATATTCTTTCGGTTTATTGACCGAGGATACTGTGAGGGAGTTAGATTTTATTAAAGAATTCGCAATAACTTTCATTGCCCTTCAATCCGGAATGGAAATGAAGTGGAGTTTTATAAAAGAATATGGGAAAGATGTAATGCTTTTAACCATTTCCATTGCAATAATTGCATTTTCTGGTTTGTTTTTCTTTTCATCGTTTGTTCTTAAATCAAGAACAGACATGTATATCAAAGGAGCCATCTTATTAGGGGTTCTACTTATTCTTAAATCACCACTTTCCACAATTACAGTAATAAAAGAAAGTAAAACAAGAACACTTTTCGGAGATAAAATTCTTGGGGTTGCAATTTTGAAGGATGTTCTCGTTCTTGCTGTTTTTGCTATTCTTATTCCGTTTTTAAGTGGAAAGAGTTCCTCTGTTTTTATTGTATTTGTAGAAATATTTGGATCTGCCCTTGTCGGATTTGTTCTAAGTATTTTTATTTCGTTGTATATGAAGCATATAAAAACGGAAGTGCCTATCTTTCTATTTGTAGTTGCATTTTTTATTTCCCAGATGTATATGTTCCATCTTGATCCCCTGATAATAAGTATTATTATTGGTTTTTCAATGCAGAATGTTACGTCTTATGGTGAAGACTTCCAGGTAATTCTTGATAAAATTTCACCGGTCATTTACCTTCTGTTTTTTTCCCTTGCAGATGCGGGTATAGACTTTTACACGATTTTCAGCCTTACCCCGGTTGCTCTTTTATTAATTTTGGTAAAGTGGATTTTTACCGAATTTGCAATTCTTGCTGTTACTAAGGATAAATTGATGCGTAAATACGGTACGTTTGGTTTGTTAAACCAATCTGGGTTATCCCTTGCTCTTGTTGTTTTGGTTGAGAATGCTTTTCCAGGTATTGGAACAATAGTCAAAGGAATTGTGATTGCAGTGATAGTGATTACCGATCTGTTTGCTCCAATTCTTTTCAAGAGAGCTCTTGTTATAGCGAACGATATTGAGAAAAAGCAATAAATCTTCTTTTTAACGTCTTGTAGGCGTAAATGGCGCCTAAGGCTTTTAAAAGATCCCACGGTATGAACGGTAAAATACCGATAAACACGGCTTTTTTGAAGCTCTTTATGAATATTCCAAGCCTGAGCCATCCGAAAAGATATATAATGCCTATTTCTGTGAGAGAGGCTATAACAAGGGAACATACGGAACTATCTCTATCCGCAATTAGTCCTCCGATATATGTTGCAATTGGAAACGAAATGAGGTATCCTCCGAGCGGCCCGTAAAGCTGGGCAATGCCACCGCTAAAACCTGCAAATACGGGCAGTCCGATTGCGCCGAGTGCGATGTAGGTAAGCTGCGTAATAAAACTTAGTTTTGCATCGAGAATAAAGCTTGAAAGAACTACAAAAAGCGTTTGAAATGTGATAGGCACCTGTCCTATCGGAATTGAAATCTGTGCCCCTACGATTGTAAGGGCAACAAAAATGCCTCCGTATGCAATTTCTTTT
>JALSPV010000070.1 GCA_026985775.1 Candidatus Aenigmatarchaeota archaeon | reverse complement strand
AAAAGCGTTTTCTGTTTTTTTCTCTTAGCAGCTATTTCAGCCGCTTCTCCCAAATCACCGGTTTCCTTGAAGAGTTCAACAATTATTTTTTCCTCCAAGCCAGTTGCACGAGAAATCGCCTTTATCATGAGCTGTGTTGCAACGCCAAGCTCGTATTCGCTGTAATTAGGAAATACTCTACCCTGAATGAGGTAAACGACTTCTTCTAAAGCTTCATCAGAAGCCTTTTTAAGAAAACTTGCAATCATTTTTGTCTTTTCAAGCTTAGCAGAAGTTCTTTCAAGTCTTTCATAAAGCTCGACAAGCTTTGCGTATTCCATAAAGCTTTTTTGTGTTCTTGGAAAATTTAAATCTGAATAGCTTGATGAGTAATCCTGAATTTTACATCAAATATTTTGCAAGTCTTATCAAACTGGGTCTTTTCAGTAATATTTTTGCAAGTTTCCCAAGATTTTTTCCATGTGTAAAATCTATCAGATCGTCTCCCGTTAAATGTTCTGCAAGGAAGTTTAGATCTTCATCAGAAAGGTGCTCTATTACTTCTCTTAGTTTCTGTACTCTTTCAAGCTCATAGCCTCGCTCTTTCCACCATATTTCGTTGTATTTTTTAAGCATTTTTGCGGAAACATCACCTTTTTCAAGAGCCTCCGCTATAACCATTGCTGCTATTTTACCAGCAATTTGCGCTTCCTTCATTCCACCTCCATGTATCGGATTCACCTGATGCGCCGCGTCTCCTACGACAAGAAAACCGTCAAGAACCATGTTTTTGAGAAAACCGCCAACAGGTATACCACCAGCGTTTACTTCAAGTATGCTACCGTTCCTTAAATTTTCATTGTTTTCTATGAAATCCATCAGGTATTCTCGAGCGCTTTTTTTCGCGAAAAGCCCGCATATTCCTATACCGACATTTGCAACATCCTTTCCCTTCGGGAAAATCCATATATAACCGCGAGGTGCTATTTCGTTTCCGAAATAGAAAACAAGTTTATGCGGGTCTTCAAGCTCTATCCCAGCCATTTCAAACTGGTATCCAGAATCGAGGTGTATTAAAGCATTTGTTGTGTTTAATCCTGCCTTCCTCGCTATCGTTGATTCCACTCCATCCGCTCCGACAACAACTTTGCTTTTTGTTTTGTATGTTTTTCCGTTCCACTTCACTTTAACTCCTGTAATAAAACCATTTTCTTTAATAACATCAACTACCTCTGCTTTGGTTATTATTCTCGCCCCTTTTCTAGCAGCTTCTTCTGCAAGCCATTTGTCATAGGCCTTTCTTTCAAGAATATACCCAACTGTTTCATCAAAGCTTATTTCAATACACTTCCCGTTTGGAGCATAAACAAGCGCTCCATTGATCGTTTGAGCAATACATTTTTTCGGGATTTTCTGGCCAAGAAGCTTTACAGTATTCGCAGAAAGACCTTCTCCACAGCGCTTAGGAGCACCTATTTCTTGACGCTTTTCAAAAACAACGACCTCAACTCCTTTTTCTGCGAGATGCTTCGCTGTGCTACATCCACCAGGACCCGCGCCGACAATCACAACTTCACTTTTTTCTGGAATCATTTTTCCTGCACCTTTATCGCACCAACTGGGCATGTTTTTTCGCAAATTTTGCAGGACTTGCATTTTTCGGGATTATGCACTATACCGTGCTCTGTTAACTCAAGCGCTAAATTAGGGCAAGCACCGACACACGCTCCACATCTCAAGCATAGCTCATGATTTATCCGCAGCTTCAAGCATATCACCCTTTCAGCCAATAGCTTTAAATAGCTCACGATAACTTATAAATCTATACCGGCATTGCCGGTGGTGAAAAAAGGTTATGGAAGAGGACGACTTAGCGAGAAGAGAAAATGTCGGTGCATATAATAGCAGATCTGTTTGGGGTAAAAGCAGAGTTGATAAAAGACGTGGAAACTGTAAAATCGATAGTCGACCCTATCGTGAAGGAAGCAAAGTTAACAGTTCTTTCTTCTCACTACCACCAGTTTAAGCCACATGGTGTTAGTTGCGTATACCTTATTGCCGAATCTCATGTTTCTCTCCACACATGGCCTGAAGTAGGATATGTGGCTCTTGACGTATTCACTTGCGGAGATGAAGAAAAGGCGTTTAAAACCTTTGAACTACTCATAAAGGCATTTTCTCCAAAGGACGTGAAGAAAAACATAATCTTCCGGAATTACTACAAAAAGCTTCCAAAACAGGAAGTATAGCTTATTTTTTGACAAGAGAAACGTATTCACTTACTATTTTTCTTGCGACTTCCTCCTTTTTACCTTCAAACGATTTCACAAAATCTTTACCAACAACGACAACCTTTATGTCTTCTGTTCCCATCCCCCGCTCCATAACATCGCATGCCACAACAAAAAGGGCATTATCTTCAGAAAGCTTCTTCCTTGCAATTTCTTCAAGTTCTCTTTCGCTTATACCAGTTTCCGCCTTAAACACAATCATATCTCCATTCCATACTTTTCTCACTTCCTTTACTATTTTTGGCGCACCTTTTAGTTCTACGCAGAGCTTTTCCTGTGTTTTTATTTTTTTCTCAGACCTTTTCGCAGGAACAAAATCACTTGGAGCGGCCGCACAAACAAAT
The DNA here is from genome assembly GCA_026985775.1 of Candidatus Aenigmatarchaeota archaeon. GTDB lineage: Archaea > Aenigmatarchaeota > Aenigmatarchaeia > Aenigmatarchaeales > SZUA-1535 > SZUA-1535. The sequence goes on along the minus strand of JALSPV010000070.1, from coordinate 218 downwards.
AAGTCAGCTGTTTTTATCTCGTCTAAAACAGCGTGAAGCATATCGAAAACAGAAGTAATTTTTACTATCTTTAGCTCTGGAAGCTCAAAAGGTAAGGGACTCGAGCTTACAAGCACAACCTCCGCACCGAGCTTCCATAACTCAACGGCAAGAGCGTTTCCCATTCTTCCAGAGCTTTTGTTAGAAATAAACCTTATAGGGTCTATGAACTCGTAAGT
>JALSPV010000069.1 GCA_026985775.1 Candidatus Aenigmatarchaeota archaeon | reverse complement strand
AAACAAACTCGGCTTTTCGTGTTGCCTTCAGCATTACTGGAGTAGCTCTTGAACAGCTTAAAAACTATCCAGAAGTTCTTTCAAACTTTCATAAGCTCATAGATTTAGGCTGTGAAATACTTGACGAAACCTACTATCATTCCCTTGCCTTTCTTTTTTCAAAACGCGAATTTAGAGAACAGGTAAAAATGCACAGGGAAATTGTTATGGATCTTTTCGGAGTAAAGCCAAGAGTTTTCAGAAATACAGAGCTTGTTTATTCAAATGAAATAGCTAAAGAAGCTGAGAAAATGGGATACAAAGGTATTCTAGCCGAGGGTCATGAAAAAATCCTTGGATGGCGTTCACCGTGTTTTGTTTACCGCGCAAAGGATTGCAACATTCGTGTTCTCTTAAGACACTATAGGTTTAGCGATGACATTTCTTTCAGATTCTCGCTTCATACTTGGGATGAGTTTCCACTTACATCCAGCAAGTTCGCTGCATGGGTCAATGCACATAACGGAGCAGGAGAAATAGTGAACCTTTTCATGGATTTTGAAACGTTTGGTGAGCATCAGTGGCCAGAAACAGGAATCTTTGAGTTTCTAAAACATTTACCCAAAGAGATTCTAAAGCATCCAGACAATGAATTTGTGACACCTTACGATGCTATTCGCAGATTCCCTGATCGCGGAGAAATAGATGTGCCGTTTATAATTTCTTGGGCAGATACCGAGCGCGATTTAACAGCATGGATGGGTAACAAAATGCAAGAGTATGCGCTTATAAAGCTTTACGAACTTGAAGATCGTGTGTTAAGGACTGGAGATAAAAGTGTTATAGAAGAGTGGCGAAAATTGCAGATTTCCGATCACTTTTATTTCATGTGCACAAAATGGTTTGCAGACGGAGATGTACACAAGTACTTCAACCCTTATGACACACCTTATGATGCTTTCATCAACTTCATGAATGTTCTTGAGGATTTGAAAAAAAGAATAGAAAAAATTGAAAACAAAAAGGTTACAAGAGAGAAAGCAATAAAGTTTTTGAGTGATGTGAAGGATGGTGAAGAATTTTACTGTTGCGATGGCTCTGTGTATAGAAACCTTCGCGATTTAGCAAATGCTCTAAAAACGATGAGTGATGCAACTTTTGCGTATCATGTAAATGATACAAAAAATGATTTTGCAAACTGGATTGCACTATGCATAGGTGATGCACACTTAGCTGAGAAAATTTCCAGCATAAAAGACAAGAGGCTTATGCGAAAAATGATCCTTGAAAGAATAAGGGAATTGAAAAAGCTTATATGAAAATTATTTTCCGCAAACCTTTACGTTCTCAATAAAAATAGCTGGTGTACACACATTACCATACCACTCGGCACCTTTACACGGTTGAATTCTGTTTTTTAGGCAATCTAAAAAATCATCATGCACAACCATATTGCTAACAGCTGTTATTGCATCTCGGTTTAGATAATACCCAAAGGCTATTGTAAACCCAAGCACACCGCGCATAAAGTTCGAGAGTTTTGCACCTATTATTTTTTCAACGATGAATGTGTTATCAGGGATTTCTTCAAGTTTCATAGAACCCTCTTCAACAAGAATATTGCACGGTCTTGTTGTCGGTAAGGAAGCGTAGCTTCTATGTGCATTTCCAGTTGACTTCCTTCCAAGAAGTTTTGCGATAGAGTAATCGTAGAGATACGAACAGAGTTTACCCTTTTCTATTATTTTTGTTTTTTGTGTTTGTATGCCTTCGTCATCAAAACCGCGGGAGCCAGGAGCATATGGTAAGGTACCGTCATCTGTTATGGAAATGTTTTCTTTACAGAGCTCGTTTCCTATTTCCCATCTTTCCTCTCTCTGCTTTTGCGAGCAGCAAAAACACTCTTCAACAAATCTCGCGAAAATTTTTGCACTTGCGTCAGGAAGCAGTAATATATTTGCCGTTCTTGTCGAGAGCATTTTCGGATGGAAAAGAAGTCTTACAATTTCTTCTGAATGAGAAATTTTTTCATGAATAAGTTTTTCAAAGTTCTCAAGGGATCGTGAGCTAGCAAATTTTTTGAATACAGCATCTTCGTAGCGCAGAGTAAATGTTGAAGATAATTGCGTCCTTACTTCGGAAATCTCTGAATAGGAAGAAACGAGCATAACCTCTTTTACATTTGCCTGAAGATACCCACGAGGGAATACGAGCTTTTCGTTTTGAAACAAATCTTTTGCTTTTTCATCCATTTCATCGAGCTCCAAAGAAGAAACATGCTTATCAAAAACTTTTGTGTTTGAACTTGAGTATTTTTCCGGTATTGCAAAGTAATGCTCAGAAAATTTTGAAAGCTTCGCTATTTTTATACATCTCTTTATCGCGTTTATAATGGAGTCTTTAGAAATTTCTGAGAGTGATACAAAACCTTCTTTTCCTTTTACATTTACCCTTATACCTATCCCCAGCGTTTCAAAACCAATACCCTTTCTTTCTTTACCTTTCCAGGTAATTCTTCTCGTTCTTTGAGCTTCGATGAAAATCTCTGCCTCGTCAGCACCAAGTTTTTCTGCAAGCTTTACAAAACCATTAATATCCACCAACGACCACCCCTTTTATTTTAACATGCGGGCCTCCTATCCCCACATTTACCTTTTGCTCTTCTTTTTTACATCCTGAAAAAAGGTTGAAATGTAGTTTTACATCATTTCCTATTTGCTCAATGTTTTTAAGCACTTCAAGAATGTTCCCGCTTATTACGCAGCTTCTCACAAGCTTTTTTGTTTCACCGTTCTCAACAACAAATCCAGGACCTGAACGAAGCGTAAAGGTGCCTGTCTGCACGCTAACTTCTCCTCCTTTCGCCCCTGTTCCAAGAATGTAAATTCCTTTTTTTGTTTCCTCTAAGATTTCCTCTGGTTTTAC
>JALSPV010000068.1 GCA_026985775.1 Candidatus Aenigmatarchaeota archaeon | reverse complement strand
TGTATTTTCCGTATTTGTCTTCCGGTGAAAACCTTGGTGGATGAGCCGAAACTGTTTCAACCCCGCATTCAGGACAACGCTCTTTAAGCGTATACCTCCCGCATTTTTTACACTTTCTAATCTTCATTTCAGCCACCTCGTAATTTTTTCCCTGCATGCTATTACTGCAAATATAGAAGCTATCATAAATCCGTGCCAAAAAGCAAAGGAACATGGAAAAACAAAGGAAAATCTTTCCGGAAATGGAAAGAAAAGCATCAGAGCATCTTCTCCACGATGAACTGTAAGATCAACAAACAAATGCGTTATCCCTCCTATAACTGCTGAAATAAATAATCTTTTCAAAGAAACCGCGACCAATCCCAATTTTTCCCTCAGAAAATTCACAGAATAAGCTATTATACAAGCGAGAAATGTTATTCCCAAAAAAGAATGTAAAAAATAATGCGAAGGATACTCTGCTAAGCACACATAATCATTTGCAGGACAGTACTTTAATGCTTCAAAAGCATAGTAAACAGATTCTATATCAGGAAGCATGCTCCCGAGAACAAAAGAAATAATTTCAAACTCCGAAGAAACAACTACCCAGAAACCAAGAGAAATAATAGCATGATAAAGCGTAAAAACCATTTCATTCCACCCTTTGCATGGAAAATTCGCATTCAAGCTTCTTTGCCTCTTTCTCACAGAAATTCTTTATTGTTTCAAGCTTTTTCTCACCTTTCTTGGGATTTTTTTCGTAAAAAACAAGCATAAATTTAGGAGCTGCTATGTACTTTATCTCAACACCATAACGCTTCTCTATTTGTTTCAAAAGCTTCTTTATTCTTTCAACACCATCTGGTGCAAGGCTTTTTACATTTAATTCTGCCTTGAACTCCTTTTCTCTTATTTCTATCGCCTTCTCCGCTATTTCATGCACAACTTTTGCAAGACTTTCTTCAAGCCCGCGCTTCACAAGCTTTTCTGGATTTTCACGTGCTATCAAAAAACCCTGATACATGGTTCCGAATTCTTCATACAAAAAGAAGCCTATTTTTTCATATGCTTCGTCTAGCGTTATTCCAAGTTTTTCTGCAACAAGTTCGAGCATTTTCTCGGCTTTCTCCTCTAACCTATACTCCTGAAGTTTTCTCTCCTTATCTTTTTTACTCACACGTTTTAAGCTAAGGGCTATGAAATCCTTTTTCTCGTCTACATAAAGAACAAGCGCTACATTTATCTGATTTGGTTTTACAAACTTCCTTATATCTCGTACCCATTTTCTCGCTACTTCAGAAACATGTATCATTCCTGTCCTTCCAGGATATTCCAGAAGTTCAGTAATGGCAGAGTGCGGATTTATTTCTTTAATTTTCACTATTACTAATTCCCTCGGCTCTGGATAATCATAGGGCTTTCTTGGCATAGGTAATTTTGTGAAGAAAAACATTAATAAAAGCTTTTGCGTAAAATTTTGTATGTTGGAAGCTTCCTCTATTCTTGAAGAGAAAAACAAAGAACTCGTTAACTATCTCAAAACACATGGTTACATAAAATCTCCTGAAGTCGAAAAAGCTTTTCTTGAAACACCCCGTCACTTGTTTGTTCCGGAAAACATGCTCCGCTACGCATATGTTAATGAACCATTACCAATAGGTTATGGCCAAACAATTTCTCAGCCAAGCGTGGTGGCACTGATGACAGAACTCCTTTCTCCAAAAAAGGGTGAAAAAATACTCGAAATAGGAACTGGCTCTGGTTGGCAGGCTGCAATTCTCGCAAGAATAGTAGGAGATGAGGGGATTGTTTACACGATAGAAAGAGTAAGAGAACTGGCTAAATTTGCAAAGAAAAATCTGGAAAAACTCGGTATAAAAAGTGTTCGCATAATTTGTGGCGATGGTTCTGAAGGGTTAAAGGAATATGCACCCTTTGACAAAATTATTTACACAGCAGCTGTACCAAAAATCCCGCAATTTATTCTTGATCAGCTTAAAAAATACGGGAAAATAGTTGCACCCGTTGGAAAAGAAGATGTGCAGAAGATGGTTGTGATAGAAAAGATAGGAAAAAATAAGCTGAAAACTACAGAATACCCGGGATTTTTTGTTTTTGTCCCTCTAAAAGGAAAGTACGGATTTAAATAAAGTTTTTCTTGAGAATATCATCATGAAGATTTTTACTGGTTGTTGCGGATTTGCTGAAAGGATGCAGGAATATTTCAAAGAGTTTTCTACTGTGGAGGTGCAGCAGACTTTTTACAAAATCCCGCAGAGCAAAACTTTAGAAAAGTGGCGAAAGCTTGCTCCTGAAAACTTTGTGTTCAATGTAAAATGTTTTCAGGGTGTAACACACCCTCCTTCTTCTCCTACATGGAAAAGGTTTGGAAAAGCGCCAGAAGAAAGCGGTTTACTCAAGCCATGTAAGTTTGTTTTTGAAAGGACTTTAAAAGTAGCAAACATATTAAAAGCAAGGATTATCCTTATTCAGCTTCCAAAAAGTTTTAAAGAATGTGAAGAAAGCTTTGAGAACGCTGAATCATTTTTTGAAAGAATAGAAAGAAAGGATTTTGAAATATCTATTGAACTAAGAGGATGGAGCGAGGAAGGTATTAAAAAATTCTGTAAAAAATTCCAGCTTATAGATTGTTGCGACATTCTTTACAGAGAGCCTGTTTACTTAGGAAAACAAAAAACTCTTTACGTAAGACTTCATGGAAAATATGAAAACGGAAGGATTATTTACTCCTATTCATATTCTGAAGAAGAGCTCAAGAATATTGCACAAAAAGTTTTGAGACTAAAACCGAAAAGCGCTTGGATATACTTTAATAATTCAGATATGCTAAAAAACGCCAGAAAATTCACAAAGCTTATCGGTGAATAGAATGAGCGTAGCACGAAAAGCAGTAAAAAACACATTTTATCTTTTTTTG
>JALSPV010000067.1 GCA_026985775.1 Candidatus Aenigmatarchaeota archaeon | reverse complement strand
CTCTCCTAAAAGCTTCAGAAGAAATTAGAAGCTGGATCGTTCAGGCTTCTGTGCCAGAAGATGTGAAGGATGAAATAATTCGCGCTTATCATAGGCTTTGTGAAGAAGATGCTAAAAACTCAAAAGCAGTAGGAGAACTTTTTGTTGCTGTAAGAAGCTCTGCTGTAACAGAAGACATAGGCAAAGCTTCTGCTGCAGGTCAGCAGGAAACATTTTTGAATATAAAAGGTTCTTGGAACGTTGTCGAAGCTGTTAAGAAATGCTGGGCTTCCTTATTTACTCCGCGCGCAATCTATTATCGTGAACAAAAAAAGCTACCGCATGATGCCGGAATGGGTGTGGTTGTACAGAAGATGGTGAATTCAGAGAAATCAGGAGTTATGTTTACCTTGAACCCTGCTAAACCGAGTGAAATTAATGTTATAGTAATAGAAGCGGTATGGGGACTTGGAGAAACAATAGTGCAAGGTGAGGTTACACCAGATCTTTATGTGGTAGATAAAGAGACCGGAGAAATCATCGAAAAGAAAATAGGGAAAAAACTGTGGGAAAGAATAAGAGATCTTTCTGGAAGAACTGTGAAAAGAGAAGTACCTCCTGAAAGGCAAGAAGCTCAGGTACTTACCGATCAAGAAATAATAACAACTGCTGCACTTGGTAAGAAAATAGAAGAATTTTATGGAAGGCCACAAGATATAGAATTTGCTGTTGAAAGTGGTAAAGTATATATAGTTCAGGCACGCCCGGTTACTGTTCTTGCCAAGGACGTAGAAGATAAATATGAAGAGGAAGAGGAAAAAGAAGCAAAAATATTGCTTCGCGGTCTCGGTGCTTCTCCTGGGGTGGCTACGGGGAGAGTTAAAATCGTGCTCGATTTATCTGAGCTTGACAAAATCGAAGAAGGTGATATACTCGTTACAGAAATGACATCTCCTGATTTTGTACCAGCGATGGAAAAAAGCGCTGCAATAATCACAGATCGAGGAGGAATGACCTGCCACGCTGCCATAGTAAGCCGCGAACTGGGAATACCTTGTATAGTTGGCACTGGAAATGCAACAAAGGTTCTTAAAGACGGCATGATTGTTACAGTAGACGCAACAAGGGGTGTGGTTTACGAAGGTGATGTGAAGGTCTCTAAGAAAAAGAAGGTAGAAAGCGAAAGTAAAGTTAGTGCAGGTATTGTTTCGGGTGTAACTAAGGAGATCACAGCAACAAAGGTTAAGGTAAATCTCGCATTTCCCGAAACTGCAACTCCAGAAATAGCCGCTAAGGCTGATGGTGTTGGATTGCTTCGCCTTGAGCATATGCTCACAGAGCATGGGATGCATCCCGTTGAATACATTCGCCAAAGCAGGCAACAAGAACTTATTAAAATACTTGAAGAAGGAATAGGAAAGGTCGCAGAAGTTTTCTTCCCGAAGCCAGTATGGGTTAGAAGCTTAGATGCTAGAACAGACGAGTTCAGGCATATGAAAGGCGGTGAAAAAGAACCAAAAGAAGATAACCCGATGCTCGGATGGCACGGAATAAGGAGAAGTATAGTCGAAAAAGACATTCTAAAATGCGAATTTACAGTCATAAAAAGACTTCACGAAAGAGGGCTTACAAATGTACATATAATGTTACCGTTTACAATTTCTGTTGACGAGCTTAAGGCAGCAAAGGAAATTGCTAAAGAATGCAATTTACCAGAAAGCGTTAAGATAGGAATAATGGTAGAAACACCCGCTGCAGCTTTAACCATAGAGGAGTTCTGTAAAGAGGGAATAGCATTTGTTTCCTTTGGTACAAATGACCTTACACAATTAACACTTGGTGTGGATAGGAATAATGAAAAACTTGCAAAGCTTTTCAATCCGTTCCACAAAGCCGTGTTGAGGCAGCTGAAAATGGTTATAGATGTTTGCAGGAAGTTTGGAGTCGAAACAAGCATATGCGGAGAGGCAGGTTCAAATCCGAGAATGGCGGAGATACTTGTGGAGTTTGGAATAGATTCGCTTTCCGCAAACATAGATGCACTTGATATAATAAGAGAAACTGTTGCAAGAAAAGAGAAGAGGATGCTCTTGGAAGCTGCGAGAAATGCGCTGAATGAAAAGAAAACTTAAATTTTTCACCGTATATTTTCCGTTTTTTCTTCAACCAGTGAAATAAAATCTTTTTTGCTTTCTATTTCTTCGAGTTCCTTTTTGAGTATAACAGGGACTTCTATTCTTCCTTTGAATTTTTCGGTGAAAACAACGCTTGTATTTTCGAAAAATTCGGCAAATCCTTTTAAAGTCTTGTACCTGTAATAAATCCTTCTTTTGTTAAGTTCTGCTTCAGAAATTATTTTTTCTTCTTCAGAGCACACAAGAACATCATAAGGTGCGTGAGAAGCGAAAGAAACCTGCATACCTATTGATCGCATTTTTCTCTGAATGAAATTTTCTAGTTCGTTTCTGGGAGTTTCAGTAGCAAAACCAACGGGGGTTTTGAATATTACATTTTTTCGAACTTTTTTCCCAAGAATTTTTTCTATCTTCTCTACCACTTCAACTTCTGTTCTTATACATTTTTTCTCATGCATGTATATGGTTTTTGTCGAAACACCAACAAGTTTTGCAAGCTCTTTTTGCGTAAGTTTCTTTTCTTTTCTTGCATTTCTTAGCTTCATAGGATCTATTTCAACATAAAAACCACCTTTATCTCGAAACGCCTTTGGCTCATAACCATCAAGAACCATTTCAAAAGTATCCAAGTTCATCGCAGGAATTTCAAAACGCTCATAGATTACTCCACTAATAAGCCCTTCTCTACACGTAGTTTCCCCTATTATTATGGGATATCCGTTGAAACAAGCCGCAACACCTTTAAGTGCCTTTGCATGAGAATGAAGCATACTATCTATATTTTTGAGAATTTTCAAAAAAAGTTTTA
>JALSPV010000066.1 GCA_026985775.1 Candidatus Aenigmatarchaeota archaeon | reverse complement strand
TGGGAAGGAAAAATCGAAAATCTTGAAACCCTTATTGGAAAGAAAATTGCTCTTCTTGAAAGAAGCGATTTGGAAGAAAACTGCGAAAAGTGGCTTGCTTCAATAAAAAATTGTGAAAGTGCTTTATTTGTTGCTGGCGATCCTCTTGTCGCCACAACACATTCTTCTTTGCTCGTGGAAGCATCAAAACTCGGAATAAAATGCAAAATCATACACGCACCATCTGTATACTCAGCGATTTCATCCTGTGGCTTACAGATATATCGCTTTGGAAAAACGGCAACCATTCCAAACAGCGAGCAAATGGAGCATGTGAAAAGGGTTGTTGAAGAAAACAAGAAAATAAATGCACACACTCTTTTACTTACAGATATAAACATGCACCCAAAAGAAGCTATTGAAAAGCTTCTTAAACACGGTGTTATAAGTGAAAATGAAAAAATAGTTGTTGCATCTCGCTTAGGTATGGAAGGAGAAAAAATAGTTTACGCACAACCCCTTGAAAATACGATAAATAAACTTTCCCCACCCTGTGCAATAGTTATTCCTGCTAAACTACACTTTGCAGAAGAAGAATTTTTAGAGTGTTTAGGAGAGATTTATGAGTAGTCTTGAAGAAGAACTGAAAAGAGAGACAGAAAAATGGCTCTCAAGAATAGAAAAAATTAAAATTGTGGAAAAATGTGAGAAAGGAAAAGAATTTGTGGAAAACATTAAAGCATATGTAAAAGATGCGGGATATTTTCTCGAAAAGGGAGATTTAATAAGAGCGTTTGAATGTGTTGTATGGGCATGGGCATGGATGGAAATAGGAAAGGAGATTGGGCTAATAAAAACGCTGAAAGATTAATACGTTAAGTTTATTTTCTCTGTTTCTGTTTTCTTTTTCTTCTTTTCCACCATCCAGCAATTCCTACCCCCAAAATAAACAGACATGTTACTAAAACAATTCTTTTATGAGTTTCCTTTTCTTTAATTACTCTAACCTTTATTGCTTTATTTATTACATAAACGTTATTGTCTCCTGCTTCTCTATCACCTATAGCCCTTATCTGCAATGTTATTGAGTACTCTTTTTCTACAGCGTCTTTGTCTACGCTTATTTTTAGTACAGCTGTTCCATTTTCTCCGGGAGAAAGCTCTCCTATTGTATCCGTCTTCTTGATATACTCAAATGGCTGATAGGTGGATTTAATCGCCGTAACCTTTACGTCTTCTGCTTTTTCTTCTCCTATGTTTTTAACCTGTATTTTTATTTCTCCTGTTCTTCCCGCAAAGAGTTCTGTGGTTATTGCCTTTACTTCAAATACTGGTCTTGGTTTTACTTCTATGGTTATGTTCTCTATCTTCGTGTGTTTTTTTGATTTTGGATCTTTCCAAGTAATTTTTACCGGAATTTCGTATTTTCTCGCCTTTGCGTGTTTGTTTACATTAACAACAAAAACGACTCTCCTCGCTTCTCCCGGTCTTAGCATGCCAACGAAAACACTGTTACAATTACTCCAGCTGTCTTCGAATGGAAATTTTGTTTCGAGGTGTATTTTTACGTTTTTTGCAGTTTCTTCGCCTGAGTTAAACACCGTTGTATATATTCTAACATACCTGTCTCCCGGCCTTATCTCATTAGGGGTTGTTAGGATATTCGAAAATCCAAGATCTGGGCTTCCCCTCACAAAAAAACTAAGCGTTACATTCTGGCTGTAAATTTCTTCCCCTCCTGTACAGACTATTTCGCCAAAAAGCGGGTATACTCCTTCAGGAAGTTCCGGAGAATATATTTTTACCA
>JALSPV010000065.1 GCA_026985775.1 Candidatus Aenigmatarchaeota archaeon | reverse complement strand
AAGCAGAAGGCAAAGTGAAAAGTACTGCAGGCGAAATCGCAAGAAAAGCCGGAATAACAGTAACAAACGCTTATAAATACCTTTATAATCTCGAAAGACTCGGGATAGTGGAGATAGAAGAAAACAAGCAGAAGCTCTTCTGGCTTTCGAGAGTAAATCCATTTCCAAGAATTCTTTCTCTTGTTACAAAAGAATATCTCGAAAAAAAAGCCGCTCTGAAAACAGCTGAAAATATTTACGAAAAAATCGTGCTCCCAAGAAAGGTTGTCGAAAAACCAAGAAAAAGAGAAATAAAAAACAAACAAGATTTTTTGCTTTGTTGTGCATACATAGCGGATCTAGCGAAAAATTCACTTTGTGTAATTTCTGATTTCCTTCCAGAAGATTTTGTGATTTTAGAAGCATTTAAAAGGTGCAAAGAAAGGCATGTTGAGATGCGATGGCTTGCTTGTGAGATGGATGAAGAAAAAACAGAAGTTGTGAAAAAAATAGGATTTGAAATAAGATTCGTCGACGAAATTCTCCACACTTTCATAATGGTCGCGGATTTTTCGAGCGGAATAGCAATAGAAAGTGAAGAACCGTTTTCAGCAATATGCTTTCTCAATTATCCAAACAAGTTCAAGGAAAATTTCAAAAAACTTTGGGATTCTGCTGGAGAAATTAAGTGAAAAACAGGATAAATCAATACTTGTAACCAACTATCAAAGAGACTTGTGCTATTTCTGGAAAATCACAACACTCTAGAACATAGTGGTGTGTAACAATTTTGGACGATCCATAAAATTCGCGAAGGTAAAAATCTGTGATCTGTGAAGCTATGGCGGCTTTTAAGAGTGCTGCATAATCATCCCCTTCACCGAACCATGACATCCATACAGCTCTTCCAGTAGTAGCGTTTACTATCATTAAAGAAAATCGCTTTGTATTTGAAATAAGAATGTTTCTTCCGTTTTTCGATGTATCTGCTATAACTTTCTGCTCCCCTGTATCAAGAAAATTAAGCCATGGAAATGTGGTGTTCAAAGGCTTTATGCAAACTAAATTGTTGAACACTTTGCTTATGCGAAATGCATAGTCTTTGTTTGGAAGAAATCCATTGAAGTTCTTTGCATTTAGAACAAAAACATCACCCTCTTTGAGTATACCAACACCTTGGATTTCGACATCAAGAGAAGGCGTTATGTTTACACTTAAGTTTTTACCCCATATTATCCAGTAGCCAGCATTTTTTCCAGAAATCTTCGTATCTGCTTTTATACAAAAACCAAATGCGAGAAAATATTTCTCTATGTATGGCCATTCTGTCGTTGAAAAATTGTAAAATTCTTGAAATGTACCACCACCTTTTGTAGTAGTGGAAAGAGCAAAGGTAGCATTGAGATTCGCAATATTATTTGGTGAAATATCTGTAAGTGCTACAATTTTTCCACCACCTTTTAAATACTCCTGAATAAGCGTGTTTGAATCAAAATCTGTAAAATTCACGAAAACCAAAACGTCGTAAACCTTTGCTGCTTCAACGCTTGTGAAATTGAAAGGTGAAATACTGAAATTGACCCAGCGGTAGTTGTAATAGGTTGGAGTAAGAATATTTCTAAGATAAAGTACGGCTTTACCACTACAATTCGCACAGCCTATTCTTATAAATGGCTTTGGGACGCCTTTCACCTTTACGCCAAAATAAACATTTTTTGGTAAAGCGTTTTCAAGGATAGAGAGAAATTTTGTGGTGTTGTTAAGCATAAAAGCCTGTGCATTTATCGCTTTTATTGCCTTCCATGCAGCGGTACTTATTTTAAAAAGATCATGATAAGGACAAGATGTTTCTATAGAAACATTTCCTAATGTAAGCCATATGGATGCTGCAAGAAAAAGTATTGCAAAGGAAACTTCTAATATATATATGAATCCCTTGGTCATTTCACCACCATATTTCTACAATTAATTTTGCTATTTTTCCATTAACAAAAACGGGATACTCTACCTGCGCTTTTTCATTACCTACACTACCACAGTTTAAAAGGGTAATATTATCGGATGTAATAATTCTTATTCTGTAGCTATTGATGTGAAACACGTTGTTTATAAGATTACAATGAGTATTGAGATAATTTATTTTTTGGAGAGATAAATTAAATGGTGCACCAGAAGAGAGACCTATTCTTTTTATTGAAGAAGTGTTTATATACCAGTTTGGTGGGATGCCTTGTTCTTGTGCAAGAATATCTGCAATGGTTTCTGCTGTAATTTTAGCTGAATAGTCACGGGTTGAATAAACAACAGATACCATGTTGTCTATAAAAAGCATTATCACATATACGAGAAACAGACAGTAAATAAAAGTTGTTATTACGAATTCAATTTTACTTTGTGCTTTCATGCAACCCCCATTCTAATAAGTATTAGGAACAGACTGCCCCCTGTAAGGGCCATAGTAAGGCTGTGCCTTATACCAGCTTTTACAGAATTTTCCCCTATTTGACCACAGAGTAATCCAGAGAAAATACCGTGAATTATTAGCATTACGAAGAACAAACCGCGATAATACGCACCTTCAGTCTTTCCTAAAGAGAAAACTTTGGCAATACCATTAAATACAATACATGATATGCAACTGATTTGTGGTTGTGTTTTGCATATTTTGCATGGATCTTGAAATGCCGACAACCCAAAAGCCCCACCCGCCATATTTGCACCCATTGAAGTTAAAGGTATTAATGTTTTAAGCAGACCAATGCTTATACCCAAAAACACAAAATATATAATATAAATAGTTACAACATGATGTTTCATCATATTTTTTCTCTCTTTATCCATTTCCTTTACAAGGCTTATGTTTTCAGTGATCGCATCCATCGTATCTTCTATTTTTCCACCAGAATTATAGGATTCTACAAGAATTTCTATACTTTTTCTGATTAGCATGCTTTCTCTAATTCTTTTGGCAAAATCTCTTAATGCCTCTTGAAGC
>JALSPV010000064.1 GCA_026985775.1 Candidatus Aenigmatarchaeota archaeon | reverse complement strand
TCTTATATGACGCGCTCTGGCAAAGTGTCAAGCGCTCTAAGCAAACTGGTGGTCGCCGGTTCAAAATCTAGAGGTTTGTGGAAAGTTTTAAAGAAATTCCGGCCGTGCCCACCACTTTTAGATTTTTTTGTCGTTGGTAAAATAGTATTAACCAAATTAAATTGTGATATATTATTCTATAATAATAGATTAGTAGTTTAGATATTTAGAGAAAAAATCTTAAGGACATATTTTTGGTGGGCCCGCCCGGAATTTCATACAATGCTTTTGAACCGGGGTCGCCGGCTCCCAAAGCCGGAATGCTAGCCAGGCTACACCACGGGCCCTTTGATTTTGGATGATTTTTTAAAATTATGTGTTGATCTTTTTAAAATAAACTAATTAAGCTTATAAACCTCTTATTTTTCTTTAAACTTCATGAAAAATTCCTGTATTTTTCTATTACTTGGAATGTTTTTAATACTTTTTTCTACGGTAAAGGCAGATGTTATTATAAATTCTCAGGACTGGAGAGACGCTTCACTTATTTTGCTTTATGCCAAACTTACAGGAAAAAAAGCACATATAATTACAAATTTGGGTGAAGCTGATATTTTACTGAGGCAACTTGATAAAAATTCTGTTCAAGAAGTTTTTGAAAATAGAAACAAACCTGTTATAAAAAACATGAAGGAATTTATGCGGAATTACGGTTTTTCCATGGTTATAGAAAATGTTTTTAACAGTTATAAAGACCTTCAGTTAGAACTTTATTCGAGAATAAAGAATAGAATAAATGGTTTCATAATTATTCATCCAGATTTTGGAATCAATTTAATTTCTGTTTTTCCGCTTGCTGTTAATGAGAAGCGGTGGATATTTTTTGTAAACAAAGAAAATCTTAACGACATCCTTTCTCTTATTTCATCTGTTCCTGAAAAAAGTGTAATTTTTTACGGTAAATTTTTAACACAACCATGGAAGGATATATCCAATCCAAGCGAAGTTATTTTTGGTACGGAAGAGGATATGAACAAAGAAATAGTAAAGAGAGTCTGGAAAAAAACAAACGGTTGGGTTATTCTTGCAAATGGGAAATATATAGAAGAGGGATTTTTAAGCGAGGGTAAACCAATCTTACTTATACTTGAGAATTCTCCCTCTGAAATAGCTAAGTTTCTCAAAAAACTGGGGGTAAAGCTAATTGAAGTAATAGGTCCTGAAAACGTAAACTTCGGATATGAAATAAGAGAAGTGAGTAACAAAACCATAGGCGTAGTAGCAAAAATCGGAATTACTTTTACTGGAGAACCAGAATTAAGAGGAAAAATTTATACTCTTCCAACAAAAGAAGTGGATTATCCTGTGCACAATCTTGTATTAAAAAGGGTTTACTTTACAAATGGGTGTATAATTTTTGAGATAATCAACAAAGGGAATGTTGAAGAAAAATTCATAATAAGAGCACTTAGGATTATTGGAAAAACGGGAGAAACTACATTTACAGATGAAAATATTCATGTAATACCACCTAAAGAAACTATTTCCTTTCCTATTTGCGGAAATTACAGCGAACCAGAAAAAGTGGAAGCCTTTATTCTTTATGGTGAAAAGTTCAAAAGAAAAATAAGAAACCTCACGACAGAAGAGTTTTATTTCTCCGTAAAAAAAATTTCATTACCTATTCCCAAACCGTTAGAAATAAAGGGTGTGTTTTACGATCCTTCTTTACATATGCTCTGGATAAAGCTGAAAAACAATAATAAAAAACCTGTATGGGTAAGAGCAGAGCTTTTCGGTTTAAAATTTTTGAATGAATCTCTCACACTTTCCTCACCACTTATATACTTACCCAGTGGAGAAAGTTATCTTCCGTTCTGGATAAGATTAGATACCGCACAGCTTAAGGAAAATACAAATCTCACAGTTGCTGTATACTATGGATTTTCCAAAGATCTTCTCTCAAACATGGTGAAATATATACAAAGAGGTGAAATAAAAGAAAAATCTGCGAAAAACGAAGTTTGGATATATATTTTGCTCGTAGGAGCTCTTGTGATTTTCCTGCTTTTACTTCTTCTGGGAAAAAGGAAAGAAGTAAGCCTTTTTTCTGTTTTAAAGTCACTGAAAATAAGAAAAGCAGAATAAAAAAGCTTATTAACAATTTTTTCATCATAAGCCTTTGTGAAGAGGTTGTATTTTCACGCCATCATCCTAAGTTTTGTTATACTTGTAGGTATTACCATAGCTCAACAAATCATTGTAAAAGCAGGATACATAACGAATGCGGATTTATTTGCAGAAATAAATACCGCAAAATGGGGAGGAATAATAGGATACTCAACATCTATTCCCAAAGAAAGCAACGCACCTGTTATGCATGTTTCCATTCTTGCAAACACAATAGATCTTATTTCTATTGCTGGTACACAGCCCAATGATGGTAAGCATTATTTCGCTGCTTTGCCTCAAATTGACGGGGTAATAGACGCAAATTACACCATTAATGTTTTACAAATAGAAAATATTACTGCTGCAGACCTTGAAGAAAACGGACTTTTCAATGCGACAAATTTTCCTGTTTTTCATCCATCTTACTATTCATGGAGCGATAATCCGAAAAACACTTTTTGTTGTAAGAACACAACAATAATAATTTACGGCAAACCTTTTTTGGCTTATGTTGTGAGATTAGAAAAAGATATAAAGTACTATCTTCTCAAATATCGCATAAACTCAACATTTGCCGTTCCACTTTTTGTGGTAAATATCTCTACATACACCTGCTACAACTCCTCCACGTGTAATTTCGAAATGATGCTTCCTGCTGGAAAAACATATAACATTTATCTTCTTCCTCTGGAACCAGCATATGAAATAACCACATATATTGACGGGGTGAAAACAACCTCAATACCAAAGACGGCAAGAGCTTACAACCTTACCGTATTCGTCAAAGACATTTACAATAATTATGCTCCTGTGCCGAATGCTACTGTAGCAGTTTTTGAGGATAACGGAAACAATATCTTTTTCCCTCTTTCTCCATTGAATACAATTTCAAGGGCAATTACATACGGAAAAACAGATGAAAACGGAAGAATTGAATTCGTAATAGCTCCGACTGCTACCCAAACAGAAGCAGAAAGCGGAAATTACAGAATAGGTGTAGGATTACTCATTGGTGATAAGATAGTAAGAGTTACTTACCTCACGCTTGTTGATCCTGTGCTTTCGGAAGGCAAAAAATACCTTTCCTCTCCAACGCTTTTCGACAATTCTAAGGCAACTGTTGTTTCGATGATTCAAATAGAAGATTCTGTATATTACTGGGCAAAACAGGGAAAAGCCATAAAGTATACTGTAACAGTCTACACAAACGGAAGTTATGTTATTTATAATGCAAGTGATCCTATACCAACCCCATATACTTCCGCTACGCTAAAAACAGGAGCAGTAAATCTGATAACGGTGATTTATACGGACGGTGTAACACAGCTTCCTGGATACGTAATTCCTGAGGAAAGAGAGGGGTATCTTATCTTTGATCCCACACAAAACCCACCGGTGATAGGTTATAGGAACCACACACACTTAATCGAAAAAATTCCGACAGGAAACTCATTCGTAATAGTACCAACAAAGTACGGAGAAGCCGACAGTAAAGTTGAAATTAAGGTTTATGATTCTGCGGAAAATTTAAAGGCAGTTATACCTTTTACAATAGATAAAGATACGAGTATTCCATCGAGTGCGCTTTCGTATCTAAACGATGAGATGAAAAGCAAAATTGTAAAAACGCTCCAGGTCCTTTCAACGCTTTACTACGCTTACTGGTGAGGTGTATCGAAAAATGAAAAAACATACAAAAAGAAGCGGTTTAATTCATAGCTTACTCTCTATATGTGTTTTTATTCTTCTATGTTTCTATACAGGAAAGGCTGTGAGTGCCGCAATAAAAGATGTAGATTTAAATGTGGTAAACCTATATTATACAGGTTCTTCTTCAAGCGATCCGGGCCAATATTACATGGATGGTGTTCCAACTAAAGGAAATCCGAATGTTGGTATAGAACTGTGTGGTGTTGGGCAAAAATATGTAGGTGCAGCGTATGCAATTAACGTTAGCGGTGTATGGAAATATGTTTTGATAACCTATGCGAGTTACTCAGAGGCTCTCGCATATACTTCTAATCCCGGCTCGGCTGCAGGATGTTACTTTACACCGGTGGATTATCTTACTGTAAGTCCATATCATTATTCGACACCTGATCCAGATGTTTACGTTGCCGCTTTCCCAGGAAGACTTTATGTAGCATACGCAGATGTTCCAAATCCCGGTACGTTAACAAACTTTGTTTATGTTGGAACAAACGGGTATTTGAGGGGGAGTTATACGGTAGGGAGAAGCTTCGATGAATCTACATGTACAATTTCTGTGTCTACACCAACGATTACCTTTCAGTATTATGGTGGATCTTTTTCAGCACCCGCCTCTGATCCGAATGTTGGAATTTCTCCAGAAAGAGAAATGGTTATAGGTGTTTGCAAAGACGATCATGGAGAATACTGCTACGACGGAACTGTACTTTCTTCCCCAGCCTTTCCACTCAGTCTTTCAACAGGGTTGAGTGGCACACCCTGCGTTACAGATCAAATTACACCAATCGCAAGATATGTGGTGATAAACGGAATGGGAAATTATATTTGCATAGGCCCAAATCTTAAACCAACCATAACTCTTTTGACTCCAAATCCCGTGTATTATAATCAAACGCTAACAATAAAATATAGAATTTCCAATCCTAGGGATTCACCTTACGAAATTAAGGGCGGAAACGTAAAAGTTACTACGGATTTTACCGTAAAAATAACAATCTATAACGCAAGCAATCCAGCACAAGTGGTTTTTGAAACAACAGAAGTTATTACAGATGATATTGCACCAAACGGCTATGTAGAGAGAACACTCACGTGGAAAGCCGCCGTACACAGCGGGCTTTACACAATAAAGATAGAAGTAGATCCTTCAAATAAAATAGGAGAATGCGACGAAACAGATAACGTAGTTACACAAAACTTTGAAGTAAAACCTGTGGTTATTCCAGAAATCTGGATAAATGGTATAAAAACTAATGTTTTCGATTATCCAGGAAGACCATATAACTTTTCTCTTTACCTTAAGAATTCTGATAACGAAACTCTGCGAAATGCATATGTTGAGATAGTGGAAGAAAACGGTATTGCTTTGTTTTCACCACTCCAAATATGGAACCGCGTAATAGATCAGTATGGCAATACAACAAAAGAAGGAACAAGAGTGAAAACAGTAATGAGTACTTACGCGGATTACAACGGATGGGTGAACATAACTTTAATTCCGACGGGAAATAAGCTTTTACTTGCACCAGAATATGCGTATTTGAATTTAAGTAAAATACTCGGTAATTACTCTATTTACATAATGGGAAAATATCTTAAAAATGGTGCATGGGAAGATTTCAAATTTGTAATAAACGGTCGACTCAGCAATATTTATCCGCTCAAACTTAAAAACCCTGCAACCTACGAAGAATATAGCTCAAAAACAGGATTTTACAATCAAGAAAACTTTGTAAAGATAATACTTGACTACGCATACTCTATTTTCGCAACTTTCTGGAAAGCTATAGTAACATGATAAAAACTGGTGAATAGAAATGCATAAAGTTTGGAAGCTCGTAGGAAGGCGTGAATTCAGTGCATTCGCAACTGGAACAATTTTATTGTTTTTTTCTTTCTTCTATGCATGTTCAGGTTTTTATGCAGAGCTTGTTAATGCAAGTGGAATACCTATGAATTTAAGTTACGACTTTTCGAATCAAACAGGATACGCTTCGTGGTCTTACAAGGATGTTTCTCTCAGAAACCCAAACGCATACTTAAAAATATGTAATGTTTCTTCAAGTGGTTATTATCTTATTGATTTGGAGTATGCAAGCGAGTCAGGAAATCTCTCTAGTTCGGTTCTTGATCTTAAACCAAAGGTGTACTTGAATGCTTCTCAAAACTGTAGTCTTGTAGATATAGATATTTCCGCGTTTCGCGCCTTTTACCCTGCAAGGCCTTTTGTGGTGCTTTACTATCCAAACGGAACCGTTGCTGGAAGATATAAGCTTAACGAATATTTTACCGGGTCTTACAAAGTTGGTGTAGATGTGGATAGTGTAGATAAAATAACTTACCTTTACATTTTCCCGAAAGACGAAAAAGGTAATGAAATAAACGTCTCTTACCCTGCAATTTTTGTAAGTATAGTGAGAGATAACAAATCTGTAGTAGAAAAGCTAACATCTCCAAAAATAGCCACAGAGTTTAATTATACATTCCAAGATGAAGAAGAGGTATATGTTAATGGTATGCTTTCTCTTAAAATAAAAACATTCCAGCCATGTGGTGTTATAAACGAATCTGGCTACTATATTATCAACACATCTGCATGGAATGTTAACTCAAGTTGTCTAATAATTGAAAACGTCTCAAACACATTCATTAACTTTGCAAACCACACGATAGATGGAAATTATTTGACTAATGGAACTAAGCGAGCTAATGTGTGCGGTGTTTATATAAGAAACGCTGAAAACGTCTCAATTTACGATGCCCGTGTGGAAAATTTCGGAAAGGGTATTTGTATTGAGAATTCAAAAAATGTAAAGATTTACGGTACACACACAACCGAAAACCTAGAAGCAATATATGCAAAAAATTCCACGGCTGAGATTTATACAATTTCTCTTTCTTCAGAAAGGGAAGAAGTTATAGCAAATAATTCTTTAATAAAGCTACATGACGTTAGAATACCAAAAACAACGAGGATTTCACTAGAAGGTATAAATTACGCGGTTGAGAGGGTGGATAATCCACCTCCAGATAAGCCTGGTTACAGAAACATAAATCAGTTTGCAAAAATAACAGCGATTACAAATAATTCATGGATCTACAAGATAACCTTCCACTATAGATATCCACTTCCAAATAACGTAACGCATGTAGTGTATATTTCAAAAGTAGATGGAATTTATATAAACGGTGTATGGAAAAATTTAAGTTATCACGACTATGAAGCAAGTAAAAAAGATTTTGTAAATAAAAACGGTACACTAATTTCAGGTTATGCGTGGATAGACAAAAACTTCACTTCATTTTCTATCTTTATACCTTATGGAATAAATGTCACAGTCAAAAAACCCACACCAGTACCAAAGCCTGTACCAAGACCAACACCAATGCCTTCAAAAATAGCTGGAGAAAGAGAAAAAGTTATTCCACCAAAGGTAAATCTAACGCTCATAACAAAAAACATAACTCTTCAGCAAGGAGAAACAGGAGTTATAGAATTCGAGGTAATAAACGAGGGAACTATCGATGTGAGTAATATTGCTGTAAGAGCTTTTGTAAGGAAGGGCTGGCTATCGCAAGATTTTATAATTCCAAATCTTCGGGCAGGAGAAAAAATTAAAGGTAGGCTTTACATAAAGGTCTTCGATGATGAAGTACCCGGGATATATTATATTCCTGTAAAAGCACTTCTTGCTGCAACAGGTGGTGTGCTTGATACAGAAATGTTGAAAGTAAAGGTGATTCCAAGAAAAAGGCTTGGAAAGCTAGACATATTAGAGGTACTTCCCTATCTTGTTTTACCAGAAAATTCGAAAGTCCCCCTTTCCATACTTGTTAAAAACACGGGAGATTATGATTTACATAATGTAAGACTTGAAATAGAGGGTGCAAAAGACTGTATCAAGAAAATAGAAGGGAGCTACAATGTGAAAAAAGGTGAGAAGAAGGTATTGACATATTACATCTATACAAAAAAAGCAAAAGGGAAAAAATGCACGGGCGTATACGTTCTTAAGGCAAAGGAAGGTATAGTAGGAATGTATCCTGTTATAGTCAAGATAAGACCGCAAACACTTGTGGAAAAAATTAAAATCTTTCCAATACTTTATTTCATTTGGACAATTGTAACACTTGCAATTATTTACAAGAGGTTGAGAAAGGGTGAATAAAAAAGAGGAGGAAGAAGAGGAAATTTTTGATGTCTTTTCTTCATACTTGGAAAAAATAGAAAATACCAAAAAAAGAAAAGAAAAAAGCAATTTAGAAACACCGGAGCATAAAAAAATAGGGTTGAAAGAAACTTTCAGAGAAATTGTAAATCTTGCAAAAAAAGA
This sequence comes from Candidatus Aenigmatarchaeota archaeon, assembly GCA_026985775.1. GTDB lineage: Archaea > Aenigmatarchaeota > Aenigmatarchaeia > Aenigmatarchaeales > SZUA-1535 > SZUA-1535. The sequence continues at coordinate 3,622 of JALSPV010000064.1, read as the reverse complement.
AAGAGTTGTTTTAGGAGTAGTGATGATAGAAATAATTTTAACTTTCATCCTTGTTCTAATGTTTGCTGGCTTCCTGCCACTTTTCTGAGCATTCTTATAAGTATTTTCCTTAGTTTTTCTTTTCTTCTTGTGCTTAAAGTTCTTGCAGAATATTCGAGGTATATCATTGCATTGAGAAATTCCATTATTTCTGCTTTTTCTTCTTCGTCCATTTCCATTTTTTCGAATCGTTTCTTCATTTCCATATATGTAGTAACGTCGTTCATGTTGTATTTTTTCTTGATAAGCTCAAAAATTCTTTCTCCAAGCTCCGAGATCTTTTTTCTTGCAACTTCTCCTGTACTCTCAAAAAGTCTCTCCACGAGAAGATCAAATGAAAGCTTGTTTACTATAGCTCTTAACTTTTTAATCTCATTTTCTATTTTTTCAAAGTTTTTCCGGATAACGAAAAACTGAAAAAGAACTATTCCTGCTGTAATACCTGAAATAGTAAGCGCGGCAATTTCCATCATAAAACTACTTCTCAATAAAATGTTATTAAACTTTTAACACAGTTTATGCGCTACTATCTAAACAAAACATTTATAAACATTTACTTACATAGCTTCACGTAATTGCTTTATTGATTCCCGCGCCATACTGCTTCGGCAGGAGCGGGGAGTGAGGAAAATGAATACAGAAGAGCTAAAGCAGAAAATTGTAGAAGCAATAAAAGAACTTAGAAGCTCTGCGAAGAAAAGAAATTTTGTTCAGTCCTTTGATTTAGCAATAAATCTGAGAAACATAGATCTGAAAAAACCAGAAAACAGAATAAAGGGTGAGGTGGAACTTCCATACAAGCCAAAAGAGAGAAAAATATGTTTTATTGCTGACAATCTTCTTCCAGAAATAAAAAAACTAAATGATCCTTATGTTTTTCCACTTAAAAAGGATGAGATTCAAAAAATTTCAAAGCGTGAAGCAAAGAAGCTCGCAAGAAAATATGATTTCTTCTTATGTGAAGCTCCTTTAATGACTCTTGTTGGTAGATTCTTGGGTCCTGCACTTGGGCCGAGAAACAAAATGCCAAAACCTGTTCCACCGACAGGAGATGTTAAAAAGTTTGTGGAAAGTGCAAAGAAAACAGTAAGGTTTGCTGTTAAAAACTCTCCTGTTGTTCATGTGCTTGTGGGTAACGAAAATATGAGCGATGAGGAAGTAGCAGAAAATATCATAGCTCTTTATAATCGTGTAGTTTCACTTTTACCAAAAGGCGAGAGTCAAATAAAAGACGCTTACCTTAAACTAACAATGAGCAGGGCGGTGAAACTATGGTAAAGGAATGGAAAATAAAGGCTGTTGAGGAACTTAGCAAGCTTATTGCACAGTATCCTGTAGTTGGGATAGTAAGCTTGCATAAAATCCCTTCTGCAGCACTTCAGAAAATAAGATTTGAACTTGGCGAAGATACCAGGATAAAGGTATCGAAAAAATCCATAATAATAAGGGCTCTTGAAAAAGCCGGTAAAAAGGCTCTGGCAGAGTGTGTGGAAGGACAGGTAGCACTTATTCTTTCAAAAATGAATCCGTTTAAGCTCCTTTTCTTGTTGCAGAAAAGAACTACCACAGCTCCTGCAAAGCCTGGAGATGTGGCAGAAGAAGACATAGTTGTACCTGCTGGACCAACCGATATTCCCGCGGGTCCTGCAATTTCAACTCTTACTAAAGTCAAGATTCCTGCAAAAATAGAAGGTGGAAAGGTAGTTATTCAAAAAGATTTCGTCGTATGTAAAAAAGGAGATGTTGTTACAGAGGATATTGCTGCTGCTCTCAACCTGCTTAAAATAGAGCCGATGAAAATAGGTTTGAAGCTTCTCGCAATAGAAGAAGATGGTAAGGTTTACTCTGGTGAAACCTTAGAGATTACAGAAGATAAGATACTAGATGACTTGAATGCAGCATGTGCAAATGCTATGAAACTTGCTGTAGGAATATGCTATCCATGTGAAGAGACAATAGAGATACTCCTCCAAAAAGCTTATATAAATGCAAAGGCATTAAAAGAGGAAGTTGGAGAGGTGAAATAATATGGAGCTCATGTATGCAACACTTTTGCTTCATTCGGCTGGAAAGGAGATTAATGAAGAAAACCTTAAGAAGGTCCTTGATGCAGCCGGCGCAAAGGTAGAAGAAGGCATGATAAAAGCTGTTGTTGCAGCCCTTGAAGGAAAGAATATTGACGAGATCTTAGAAAAGGCCACACTTGTGGCTGCAGCTGCGCCGGCCGCAGCTGGTGAAGAGGAGAAGAAAGAGGAAGAAAAGAAAGAGGAAGAGGCAGAAGAGAAGAAAGCAGAAGAAGCTGCTGCAGGTCTTGCAGCGCTTTTCGGATAAATCCGCGCGATTTTTTATTTTTACATCATAGGAGAGTTTAAATTTTCTTAACCATTCCGAATCCCATTGAATTTTTCTCTCCAAAACCACAATCATATACGAATTCTATAAGGTCTTTATTACCTTCCACAATAAATTCTCCCAGCACACAGCGATGATAAGTGTTTATTATTCTATGTCTTTTCGCTTTAAAGTTAAGAAATTTGATGGAAATGAAATTCTTTAACTTTTCCAGAGCTTTATCAATCTCATAAAACTTACAAAACTTCTTTATTGTGTTCGAAGCAAGTCTTTCGCAAAATTCTTTATCCGTTGGATAAAGTTCCTTCCCTCTGAGTTTTTTCCCTTTCCTTACGGGTTTTCTTACGAGAATTGGTGAAAGGGTCTTGAATTTCGTTGTTTTTTCAAACTTCGGTTTTTCCAACACTCTTATTTCCGATACTATGCCTTCGAGATTTTTGATTTTTATCTCTGGGGAGTTGAGCATAGCCTCTATTAAAGTTTTCAAGAATTTTGCATCGGGAGAGGAAACGAAAAAATACACTTCATTCCCCCTTATTAACACACCCTTTTTTACCACAGACCTTTCTTTACTCATGATATAGGAGAAGGTGAAAAACTTGTAGCGGAATGGTTTGTGGAGTTCCAGTGCATAGTAGGAGTCTACTTTTTCTAGTGTGCGATAAATATACGAGGCAAGATAATACTGATGGTCAAAAGGTAAGATTGTGTTAGAGCTTTTCAAGCGAACCTGAACATATATTCTCATAACTCAAAAATGTCGTGAAGTTTTATAAATAGTAACATTTTTATAACTTCACGACACAAATATTTTGCAGAAAGCCCGTTAGCGGCGCGAAAATCCACATTTCGACTGGTTAGAATCAGACCATGGTGGGATTGAAAGAATGTTATCTCAGATAGATCATCTGAAAAGCCTCCTTTGTTAGAATCAGACCATGGTGGGATTGTGAGCACATTTCTGTTAAGAATCAAATATAACCAACCTTAAAAACAAATTTTTATTTTTTTTCCTGTAGTCTTCATAAAATTTATAACCATTTTTTTACTTGAAATTAATTAGAACATTGGAACGGAAGGGCCCGTGGTGTAGCGGAAGCACGCCGCCCTTGCAAGGCGGAGGTCGAGGGTTCGAATCCCTCCGGGTCCACCATTTGTATTTTCCAAATCCAAAGAGAAATTATATTGTGGTGCCCCCGCTGGGAAATTCAGAACTTTTACAAAACCATTT
>JALSPV010000063.1 GCA_026985775.1 Candidatus Aenigmatarchaeota archaeon | reverse complement strand
AGAGCAAGAGATTTACTCGCAAGAGCAGATGAAAAGGCAAAAAATGAGCTATTGGCAAAGCTTTACAGACTTGGTCTTGTTGAAAAGGATGCAACTCTTGAAGATGTGTTGAAACTCACTATAAGAGATATCCTCGAAAGAAGACTTCAAACAATTGTTTATCACAAGGGTCTTGCAAGAACAATAAAACAGGCCAGACAATTTATTGTTCATGGTCACATAGCTGTTAATGGAAGAAGAATGCCATTTCCAAGTGCACTTGTAAGACGTGAGTGGGAAGATAAGATTGGTTATTACTTCAAAAGTCCGTTTGCTAAAAACCCACCTGTAGATTTACAGACAAAACCACAGGCCGAAGAAAGCCCTGAGCAACCATCTGTTGAGGTGAGTGCATGAGCGAGAAAAGGGAAAAGATAAGATGGGGTATAGCTCATATTTACTCCTCGAGAAACAACACAATTGTCCACATAACAGATATAACGGGTGCAGAAACAATAGCACGTTATTCAGGTGGAATAATAACGGATAAGGATAGAGAAAAGGGTGAGCCGTTTCCTGCAATGATGGCTGCCAAAAAAGCTGCAGAAGAGGCTCTTGTAAAAGGTATTACCGGCGTGCACATCAAGGTTCGTGCTCCGGGAGGAATAAAACAAAAGTCCCCCGGCTTAGGAGCACAGCCTGCTATAAGGGCTCTTGCAAGGGCGGGTTTAAAAATAGGTAAAATAGAAGATGTTACTCCAATTCCGCATGATTCCTGTAGAAGACCTGGTGGAAGAAGAGGAAGGAGGGTATAAAATGAGGGTGAAATTGCTTGAAAACGAGGAAAGAAAAATAACTTTCCTTATCGAAGGAACTACTCCTCAGTTTGCAAACGCACTTAGAAGAACCATGATAGCTGGTGTGCCAGTCCTGGCAATTTCAGAAGTTGATTTTTACGAAAATAGCTCAGCACTTTTCGACGAGTTAATAGCACATAGACTTGCAATGATACCGCTTGTGTTTAATCCGCGTGAAATAGTTCCGAGGGAAGAGTGCTCATGTGAAGGGAAAGGCTGTATGAATTGTCAGGTAGTTTTTGCACTTGATAAGAAAGGACCGTGCATAGTAAGAGCTGGTGATTTGAAGAGTACGCATGAAAGTGTCAAACCACTCTATCCAGAGATACCAATAGTTGAGCTTCTTGAAGGCCAAAAGCTAAAATTAGAAGCAATTGCGTATCTCGGTACAGGAAGACAGCATGCAAAATGGAAAGCTGCAAAAGCATTTTACAGATATTATCCGTTTGTGGAAAAAGAAGGTAAAAATACAGAAGAAGCTATGAAGGCCTGTCCGAGAAACGCGTTGAAAAAAGAGAATGGAAAACTTGTTGTTGCAGAGAACTGCGATCTTTGCGGAGAGTGCATGAAGGCCGATAAAGAGTTAAAGGTTTCTGGTAATCCAACAAAAATTATTTTCACAGTTGAAAGTGTTTGTGGACTTTCAGCAAAAGACGTTGTGCTAAAGGCAGTAGGAGTACTCGAAAAAAGATTAAATGAAGTGAAAAAAGAGATAGAGAAGATTTAAAATCTATAACCTAATTTTTCAAAAACTTCTTTCATGTAAAGCGCATCCCTTTCCAATATAGGACTTTCTGAAATTATTGTTATGTTCGCTTTTCTTTTCAGAATTTCCTTTGCAAGCGGTTCAAAGCTTGGGCCCTTTGCTTCGCGAATTGGTAAATGTTTTTTCTCGTTTCCACCCGCAAGAGTTTTTGTAAAGGAAATTCCTGAAAAGTGTGCATGAAGATGCTTTAACTTAAAGCTCTTCAGCTTGTCGAAAATTTCTGAATAATCTATACTTCCTCCATTTCTCGCATAAATATGGGCAAAATCTACTACTGGTATGCATAGCTTTGTTTCTTTCCACACCTCTTTTATTTCCTCAAGCGTACCCCATTGCGAAAGCTTACCCATTGTTTCAAGCCCTATTTTTACATCCCAACCAGAACTTTCAATCTTCTCTACTATTAACTTGCACGCTTCAAGAATTTTTCTATGTGCAGCTTCTTTATTTTTTCCGTAATATCCAGCGTGTACAACAACTATTTTTGCACCCATTTCATGTGCTCTTTCTGCAGAGAGTAGAATTCTTTCAATAGACGCCTTTATCTTTTTCTCATCTTCGGAAGCAAGGTTTATGTAATATGGAGCGTGAACAGAAAGTTCTACACCAAGAAAATCTGCAATTTCTCCAAGTTCTCTTGCCTTTTCTGAAGAAAGATTTACACCACGAACAAATTCTATTTCCATTGCATTTAACCCAAGCTCTGCTACGGTTTTCACTCCGCGTACACTATCTCGCTTTTTGGAAGAAATTGGTACACCCGCTGGTCCGAGGCGAATTTTCATGAGCTTTCCCCTTCTTATAGTCTTATAAAAGAAAATTTCACACACCCACATTACTAACATCGTAAAACTCTTCGTAGTCTACAAGCTTCTTGAGTTTATTTAAATCGCGTCTGTAGATGTCGTCTTTGAGTTTTTTACCTGTTTTTCTTTCCCACTCCCTTATACTCATTGAGAACTTCTTCTGAATCTTATCCCTATACCACTGAGGAATAACATTAAAGGCGCAGAAAGGCACAACCTTTCCGTCTGGTTGAGCATAGTGTATGCAGCACCTTTGCACACGTGCAATATCATAGTTGTACAAATCCATGAAGTGCATCATTCCGACAAAAAGTGCTTTGTGGTGAAGCTCTCCAAGAGCTTCGTAATTATGCTCGACGAGTATTTTTATGAGAAGTCTTCCAAGATTAAGGCCTTTTGGTTGCTTCTTTTTGTCAACAAACGTTCTTAACTTTCCGAGAATCCTCAGTGCCTTTATTTTTCTCATCCTCTTACACTTCTCAAGCTCTCTTGCCTTTTCTTCGAGAAACTCGAGCATTCCTTCAACATCAACAAATCTCGGTAATGGCGTGTATTTTCCATCTTTCCCCTTGAAAATGTAAGTAGCCATTCC
>JALSPV010000062.1 GCA_026985775.1 Candidatus Aenigmatarchaeota archaeon | reverse complement strand
CATGAACTCAATACGTTTTGCAATTTCATTGCTGTTTTCATTTTTCTTTCCATTTCCCTTTATCTTGTCTATAACGGTCTTGTAAACAGCTTCTTCAACGGATATTTTCCCTTCTTCAAACTCCTTTCTGTAAGGTTTGTGTAGTATTTCTTTAATTCTGGATAAATCAAATTCCCATTTTTCTTTATCCAGCTTTCTACACATTTCTCCGAGCTCTTCCTCGCCTATAAACCCACAAAGCTTCGGTAGAGTTTCTCTTTCTACAGTGTGCGTTATACCCCCCGGTCTGTATCTTTTCTTTTTGAATCTTATGATCATTTTAACCACCAAAAAGAGGTAAAATATGAAAATTTAAGTAGTTTTGTCAGCATGCTTAACCTATGTCAAGTGAAGACGCGGAGAGAAAACTAAAAAAGCTTATAGAAGAGCTTGATAATATCCGCGGAAGACATACAGAGCTAATAAGCCTTTATATTCCCACTGGCTACAACCTTAATGAAGTTGTTTCCATGATTTCAAAGGAGATTTCACTCACAGAAAATGTAAAAAGCAAAACGGTAAGAAAAAACGTTATAGATGCGCTAACAAAAATACTCCAACACTTAAGGCTTTACAGAAAAACTCCTGACAATGGATTAGTAATTTTCTGCGGAAATGTTTCTGGAGAAGAAGGAAAAAGCGATATAAAGTTATGGGCAATAGAGCCTCCAGAACCAATAAACATAAAGCTCTACTGGTGTGATCAAAAGTTTGAGTTGCAACCGCTAAAAGAGCTTGTAAAAGAAAAAGATGTTTACGGTCTCTTGGTTCTTGATACAAAGGAATGTACAATAGGCCTGCTCAGCGGAAAATACATAAAGGTTCTGAAACACCTTGAATCTCTTGTTCCTGGCAAATTTGTTAAAGGTGGTCAGAGTGCTGCTCGTTTTCAGCGTGTAAGAGAAGGGTTGATTCACGACTGGTACAAAAAGATTGGTGAAATATGTAAAGAAATTTTTTCTCGGCAAGAAATAAAGGGTTTGCTTGTTGGTGGACCTGGAGTTTCTAAAGAACATTTTTTAAGTGGGGATTTTCTTCCTACCGAGCTTAGGAAAAAAGTCATAGGTGTAGTGGATGTTGGTTATACTTCTGAAGATGGGTTACACGAACTTGTTGAAAAGGGAATAGAGTTTATTAGAGAGAGTAAGTACGCAAAGGAAAAAGAAATTATTGGTAAGTTCCTCTCAGAACTTAAGAGAGATTCAGAGCTTGTGACTTATGGATTAAACTATGTTCTTAAAGCGCTTGAGCAAGGTGCTGTTGAGAAGCTTCTGGTCTCGGAGGAATTTCCCTACAAAGAAGTTGGTGCTTACTGTGCAAACTGCGATATTTCCCTTAAGAAATTTGTTAAGGAAAATGAACCTGTGCTTTGCCCAAAATGTGAAAGGGAAATGGAAATTGTTGAAGAAATCGACGCAATAGATGCACTTGAAGAAATTGCAAAAAACTTTGGAACAGAAGTTATAATAGTTTCACGCGGGACAAGAGAAGGCGAGCAACTTTATCAGCTCGGTGGAATAGGGGCTTTTCTTAGGTGGAAAGTTGAATAAAAATAAAAGAAAAGCTTAAAAACAATTTTTTCACCCTTTTATGGAAGTGGTTAATGAATTTTGCAAAATAGGCTTTCTGGAAAACGATAATGTTATAAGAGAGAATTTAGAAATATTCTAATTGGTGAGAGTGTTGGTATCTCTCCTTTGAAATTCGCAAATGGCTTTTGTTTTTAATAAAGTGTGGAAAAACCAAAAGGGTAAATTGTTATGCCATTCACAAGAACATTTAGAAAAATTACAGGAAATACACCATACGAATATCAAAAGACAGCTATGGAAAGCTTATGTGAGGGCAAATCGCTTATCATTAGAGCTCCTACAGGTTCTGGAAAGACCGAAGTAGCCATAATTCCGTTTATTCATGGTCTCAATGAGATTTTGCCATCTCAGTTAATTTATTCGTTACCTACAAGAACTTTAGTCGAAAGTATTGGTGAAAGAGCTATTAAATATGCATCATTCAAAAAGCTCAGAGTAGCAGTTCATCATGGTAAAAGGGTAACAAGTAGTCTTTTTGAGGAGGATATAATCGTCACGACAATTGATCAAACTGCTGGAGCTTATTTGAGCGTTCCATTGAGCATGCCTAAGAGATGGGGTAACATATTTGTTGGTGGCGTTGCTTCGGCTTTGACCGTTTTCGATGAGGTTCATACCCTCCATCCAGAAAAAGGCCTTCAGACGATGATAGCGATAGCTATGCAATCTGCAAAACTTGGTTTCCCTACAATTATAATGTCCGCTACACTTCCAGATGTTTTCATTGAACGTATCAAGGAAAGAATTGAGAAAAATGGTGGCAAGGTTGAGATTATAGATGTTAAGGAAGAATCAGAAATCAAAGCAAGAAAAAATCGGAAAGTTGAGCTAATAAACAGAACTGATGAAAAGCTATCAGTAGAGACTGTTCTTAAAGAGTTTGAAAGACATAATAAAACTTATTGTGGTATTTAACACCGTCGAACGAGCGCAGAAGTTGTATCTTGATTTAAAGGACAAAGTAAATTGTCCAGTAATTCTCCTACACTCCAGATATCTTGAAGAAGACAGGGCGAGAAAAGAGAAAATAATCGAAGAGATTTTTGGAAAGAATGGCAAGGGAGAATGTATACTCATATCAACCCAAGTGGTGGAGGTGGGAATGGATATATCGTCGCCAGTAATTTTATCGGAAGTCGCTCCGATCGACGCGTTAATACAAAGGGCAGGAAGATGTGCGAGATGGGGCGGAAATGGAGAATTCCATGTTTTCGGTCTAAGCAAAGATGTTAGAAATCCTTACGCTCCGTATTTGAAGGAACTTGTTGAGGCTACGATTTCCGAAATAGAAAGTAGAGGCGATTTTAATTTAGATTGGCAAACCGAAGTCGAGCTTGTCAATAGAATTCTTTCAAGTTATTTTGAATTCTTCATGGATCCGAGACACTTCTGGT
>JALSPV010000061.1 GCA_026985775.1 Candidatus Aenigmatarchaeota archaeon | reverse complement strand
GCATAGCTATTCGCTCTAATGCCCTCGAAGCAGCGAGAATAGCTGTACACAAGTACCTTTCTGATACGATAGGTGCAGCAAATTATTTCTTCAAAGTAAGGGTAGTGCCTTATCATGTTCTCCGTGAAAATCCACTCGCAACTGGTGCAGGAGCAGACAGATTTTCACAGGGTATGCGTAGAGCTTTTGGAAAACCAATAGGAGTTGCTGCTCTCGTTGACAAAGGACAGAAGATAATGAGCGTTTATGTGAACGAGGGTCATGAAGCTCATGCAAAAGAGGCTCTGAGAAGAGCTTATAACAAACTCCCCGGAAAATACAGGATAGTAGAAGAGCCTTTCAATCAGGAAGTGAAATGATTTTGTTGATTCTTTTTACAAGGTTTTCAGTACTTTCATATCTATATTCCAAAAAATTATGGGAATTTCTTTCCATGAAATTAAGAATGTTTTGAAAAAAGTATCCGCCATAACTCTGCTATGCCTATCTGTAAGCCTATAACCATTGTCTTCTATTCCAATTTTCTCCACATTGTCCGCATAAATTATCAAGTCATAATAAGTTTTTGTAAGCTCTGTACACTTCTTCGCAAGCTCTAAAATTCCTCTACACTCTTGTTCTTCCCAGTATTTTGTGCACGCATAGTAAAGCGCGTAAATTATTTCATCAAGGAATGTTCTGTCTGTTATCACAATCTTGTAGCCTTTCATTAAGGCTTTATCTATTTCTTTTTTCAGCTCATCTGCAATTTTTTGTTGTGTTTCAAGTCTTGCAAGACTTTCTTTTGGAAACTTCCTCATAACCTCGTAGACCACAAAAACCTTCGTTCTCTTTTCGAAAATCTTTTCAAGTGCTTTTGCGAGCTGCGTTTTTCCGACGCAATGCGAACCAGAAATTCCTATTATAACATGCTTTTTTCTTTTCACAAAAGTGTTATTAACCTCAAAACTAAAGAATTTTCATGCAAACCGAAAGAATTGTTCTCGGGAGGAAAAAAGAGCTTGTTGAGAAGCTAGGAAAAAAATTTCTTATGCTTCTCGGAAAAGAGCTTGAAACAGGAAAGTTTGTTTATATGGACTGTGCAGCCCCACATGTTATTTTTGTTTGTGGAATTCGTGGTTCAGGGAAATCTTATACGCTTGGTGTGATTGCGGAAGAGCTTGTTAGAAACAACCCAAATGTTGCAGTGCTTATAATAGACCCGCTTGGTGTTTTCTGGGCAATGAAGCAAGCCAATGTGGACGAGGAGATTAAGAGGTTAAAGGAGTATGGCTTAGTCCCACAGGGTTTTAAAACAAGTGTTTTCGTACCTTACGCACTTAAGTCTCGCGTGCCAAAATCAACATTTGACAAAACGTTTTCGATAGCAGTAAATGAGCTAAGCATAGATGAGTGGTGCTCAATATTCGATATAAAACGTTTTTCTCCGCAAGCTCTTTTGTTAGAGAAAGCGATAAAAAGCCTCGAAGGACAGCCTTATTCTGTTGATGAGCTTATTGAAGAATGTGAAAAGGTCGCGAAACAACACGGATTTAAAGAAGAAACGGTTAGTGCGGTAATTTCAAAACTGGAAAGCTCAAAAGAATGGGGATTTCTTGATAAGCGGGGAACAGAGCTTTTTGAAATCTGTAAAGAAGGAGAAATCTCGGTGATAGATGCGAGCTTTCTTTCAGAAAGTCTTTATTGTCTTATTACAGGTATTTTTGCAAGAAAGATTCTTGAAGCAAGAAAACTTGCTACGAGAGCAAGCGATACAGAAGAGCTTACGGAAGTTCTAATACCACCAACTTGGGTTATTCTTGATGAGGCCCATACTCTCGTACCGAGTGATAGAAAAACAGCAGCAAGCGAGTCTTTAATAGAATTTGTTAAGCAGGGAAGAAAACCCGGTTGTTCGCTTGTTCTAGCAACACAACAACCAAGTGCTGTAAGCTCAAAGCTTCTCTCGCAAATAGACATGTTAATTTCTCATAAGTTGAGCTTCGAAGATGATATAAAAGCTGTGCTTAAACGCTTCCCGTGTAAAATTCCCGAGAATTTGCGAAATGAGGAAGCGTTCAGAAACCTCGACGTGGGAGAATGTATAATAGGAGAAAAGGTGTGTGAAAACGCGTTTCTCGCTAAAATAAGACCAAGAATGTCGAGGCACGAAGGAAGAGATGTGCTTGCAACAGGGAACAAAAAGCTTTCGAAAAGAGAGGCATTTCAGCTTTTGAAAAATCTTTTGATAAGACGCAAGATGAGCAAAGAAGATGCAATTGCTTTGATAGAAAGGGTTGAGAAAAGATACGATGTTTCATTTACGCAAGAAGAAAAAGAAAGGCTTATTGCCTTAGCTCCTGTTGAAAAAATTGTTAAAAGGCGTGAAAAGAAAGAAAATTCTGGAAAAAACAAAAAAGCAAAAACAATCGAGGGAATGGAAGCAAATTACGAAAAAGCAAAAAAACTTGCTGAGAAATACGTAAAAAGATCTGTTAAAATAGGGTTTTTGAAACTTGGTGATGCAGAGGAAATAAAAGAAACTAAAAGAGTTCTTTACCCTGTGTGGAAGGTTGTTGTTGCAAGAAAAATAAAAAAAGGTGTTGTTGAAAGAATAGAGCTTTACATTGATGATCGAACAGGGAAGGTACTCAATCTCAGAGGATTTCCGCATTTTGAAGAGCTTTCAGAAGAGAAGAAACTAAAGTTTAGCTCTATTTCGGTAAAGAGAATAAAAGATTCAAAGCTCAAGGAAAAACCAAAACTTTCAGCCCAAAAATTAAAGCGTGTTCTTTCTAAAATAGGAGAGGTTTGTGAGATTTCTAAAATTTATCGCGAAGTCTATAGATTTTTGCTTGAAAGTGAGAGTGGAAAGAAAAGGTGGGTGGAAATAGACGAGTTTCTTGAATGATTCTACCAGTTCTTTTCTGATATTTTAATGTCTTGCACCCAAACCCGCAACCTTCATAACCCCCTTCTCCCAATCTTACCATGATTAAATCTAAGTCCAAAGCAATCTCAGCAGTAATCTCCGTAATACTTCTTCTCCTCATCGCGATAGGATTAGTTTATACAGCCTC
>JALSPV010000060.1 GCA_026985775.1 Candidatus Aenigmatarchaeota archaeon | reverse complement strand
AAATAAATCAAAATTAAAAAAAAGGAGGAATCAGAGATTGTGAATTTTGAAAAACGTTTTAACATTTCTTCTTTTTCCTTTTTTTCTCTTTCTTTTTCTGAATGTATTCCTCAAATTCCTTGTCGCTCATTCTCGCTATTCTTGCAACTGTGGAAAGACTGACACCATACTTTTCTGCAATTTCTTTTCTGGTTTTCTTTCCAGAAAGCACAGCTTTTCTTATGTTTCTAAGCGTTCTCACATCTATGTCTGCCATAACTTTATAACGATGTTTTTGATATAAAAGCCTTTCTATATTTTTCCAAATATATGAAGTGCTGATACTGTGTGCAGAACATTCGACAGGAGAATCTTGCATTTTCGGTGGACGGGGGGCTCTGGAAAATTATTTTCTCGATATGATTGTAAAAGATGCACACTCTGACTTAACTTAATAAGCTAATATATCAAAAATATCTTATGGTTGTTGATATAGTTGTCGGTCGTGACCAAGAAGACCTCGTAAAATTCGGTACAAAAGGCTGTTTAAGAATAGGTAAGCATATTGTCGGTGAGGGTGAAGATGCACACCTAACCAATGATATTCTGATGGATGTCCTAAGACCACACATAATACTTGTTCTCGGAAAGCGAGGTTCCGGAAAATCTTATACGGGTGGAGTGATAGCAGAGGAAATTCTCCTCTTACCTGAAGAGATAAGAAAAAACCTTTGCTGCATACTCATAGACATAATGGGCATTTTCTGGTCTATGAAATACGCTAACGACAGGGAGTTTGAGCTTTTGATAAAATGGAATATGCGTCCACGAGGCTTTGATGTTAGAATTTTTGTTCCAGAAGGTCTTGCTGAAAGATATGAAAGAGAAAGAATTTCCTTTGATAAAACATTTGCAATAAATCCAGCAGAGCTAACGGCAAGCGAGTGGGCTCTTACATTTGGTTTTTCCTTAGAAAGCTCTCTTGGAGTGCTTCTTGAAAGGGCTCTGAAAAAAGTCAGAGAAGAGATGAAAAATTTTGATATAGATAATATCATTGAGTTCATAGAACAGGATAAAAAGGCTGAGGAAAAAGAAAAGCAAGCATTAATAAACAGATTTTTATCCGCAAAGGAGTGGGGAATCTTCTCAAAAAGAGCAACACCTATTGAAGAATTTCTTGAACCAGGAAGCGCGAATGTTATTGATGTGTCTCTTCAGGATTGGGGAGTCAGAAATTTGATGCTCGGTATTCTTGCAAAGAAAATTTACGAAGTAAGAATGTATTCGCGAAGAAGGGAAGAAATCTCGATTATAGAAGGTGTGGAAAGGAAGAAATTACCGGCAGTTTGGATAATTATAGATGAAGCGCACGAATTCTTACCAAACGAAGGAAGAACCGCTGCAAGTGACGCCTTACTAACTTTGGTAAGACAGGGCAGGCAGCCAGGAATAACATGTGTTTTTATAACCCAAAGACCAAACAAGCTTCACGAAGATGCAATTTCTCAGGCCGATTTGATAATCTCGCACAGACTAACTTCAAAACCTGATCTGGATGCTCTTTCTCAAATAATGCAAACATATCTTCTTGAGGATATCCGCAAAAGTATTTCTCAGCTTCCACGCAAAAAAGGCGTGGCAATAATTCTGGACGATAACTCCGAAAGATTATACAAAGTGCAAATAAGACCTCGCTATTCATGGCACGCCGGTGGTTCGCCGCTTGTTGTAAGAGAACTGTAATAATGTCATTCAAGGAAAACTTTGCCAGCATACAGCTTTAGATCAAAGTGTTTGTGAAACATAGCATCGCGGGATTTGATAAACACTTCTCTTTTTTTCACACCTTTTTTAGTATCAACTTTTATCTCTGCTGTAAAATCGAAAATTTCATGCGGAAGCTTTTTCGGAGGAGCACAAACTATAGTTGAGATTTTTTTAGAGCGCAAAAGCTTTATTATTTCTCTCGCAGCCGCGCTTTGAATATGTGGAAGAAATGGGTCTATTGCAATTATATTTGGTTTGAAAAGTGAACTGGCATATGCTACGTCTTCAACAAACTCTTCTTTATTTTTCTGCACAACATGACAAAAGATAAGGTTTTTTCCAACATGTTTCGCAAGCTCTGGAAATGTGCTTCTCATTGCATGCATGTGAAAAGGTGCATGCACAGGAAAAAGCACAGCTATGCGCGTGTCCTTGTTTACAAGCTCCTGAAGTATTGCAAAAAGAAGCATGCTTTTTCCTGCACCAGATGGTGCTTCTATTAACAGAGAGAATGTTTCTTTTGAAAGCAGAGCGTCTGCTATTCTTTTTGGCATAAAAGTTTTTTGTGTGAAAACTATAAAAACAAAACGTTTTGTGAAAATTTTATGCAAACTCTTTTACCATCGAAAAAAGTTAAGGTAGTTGTAGATTCACGCGAAATATCTTCGCGTGTTGTTGAAGAGCTTTTGATTTTGGGATGCGAGATTATTGAAAGGAACATAGCGGTTGGGGATTACGTTTGCTCAGACAGGGTTTGTGTAGAACGCAAAAGCGCACAAGACTTTGTCGCAAGTATAATAGATGGCAGACTATTCGAGCAGCTTTCTAAACTTTCAGAGCACTATGAAAGACCTGTACTTATCATAGAGGGCTACAACTTCTTTTCGAGAAACATACACGAAAACGCTTTGTACGGAGCACTTGCTTCATGTGCTCTTGACTTTAATGTTACTCTACTTCACTCTTCAAACCCTCGCGAGACGGCCAAAATTATTTACAGCCTTGCAAAAAGAGAGCAGTTAAAAAGCGGAAGAAACATTGCATTTAAAGTAAAACCAAAACCAAAGGAACTTGAAAAAATCCAGCTCAATTTAGTCGCTTCTCTCCCGTTTATAAGCGTTAAGCTTGCAGAAAGACTTCTAAAAACATTTGAAACACCTCGAGCGGTTTTTACAGCCTCAGAAGGTGCTTTGCAAAGAGTTGAAGGTATAGGGGAAAAGAAAGCAAGAATAATTTGGAAGGTATTAAACAAAAGGTGGAAGGAATTTGAATAATTTTATAAAGCTTGATGGATTTTTTCTTTTGGGCGGGGGT
>JALSPV010000059.1 GCA_026985775.1 Candidatus Aenigmatarchaeota archaeon | reverse complement strand
AATTTTAATTTTCCAAAATCCCTTATTTCACGAACCCATCCGGCAACGAGAGCATGCTCACCTTCTTTAACCTCTGTGGTATGCTTTCTTTCTTTTTTCAAATGCATGTTATGCTCACCCTAATGAGGTTAAAAAGCAAAACCCATGTAACATACCAAACTCCAATAAAATACCATGCACCACCTTTTTCAAAAAACCATTTAAGTTTATCAATTTTTAACGAGAGCTTCAGCAAAGTTTCAGTTCCGAGAAGTATTACAATACCCGTCAAAACACCGAGTAATCCCCCGTAATCTGAGCAAGAATAAGCGTGAACATACCATGATGCTATACCCGCCAAAATACCTGTTAAAATATGCGCCAAAAAGCTTATTCTTTCATTTTTTTCCTTTTCCATAGGAAGAAGTTTAATTACTCGAAGAATAAAAATCTTTCCTTTACTCAAACTCTCCAAGTGTCTTTTGCTTTTTATTTTCCGCTATTTCGCATGCGGTTAACCAAGACTTTCTTACAAACTCTGGATAATTTGGGCTTAGCCTTTTCAAAAGCTCTACTGTTCTCGGATCATGCGGATAACCAACCCCAAAGTCCATACCAAGTTTTTCCTTTAACATTTCTATTTCCCTATCTCTCTCTACTTTTGCAATTATTGAAGCTGCTGCAACTACAGGATATTTATTATCCGCTTTATGTTCAGCTATCACTTCTGGAGAATGCTTGAGGAGTGCTCGTAATTCGCTAATAAAGCGTGTGGGAGAGGTGTAAGGGCAATCAACGAAAACGCGCGATGGTTTTAGAGTATTGATGATTTCTGCCATTTTTATTGTTTCAATATAATTGAGAGAATACCTTTTTCTCATCTCATCTATTTTAGGGGCGGGGACTTTTATCACGACAAAATCTTTCGCTATGCTTAGAATTTGTGAATAAAGCTCCTTTCTCTCCTCGGGAGAAAGCTCTTTGCTATCTCTAACGCCTAATTTCACAAGATCATTTTGATCTTCTACGAGCACACCCGCTATAACCATGGGGCCTATTACAGCACCTCTTCCAGCTTCATCTATTCCAAGAATCATAGTTAATGACTTTTGAGGGAATATTTTTAAAAGGATTTTACATCACTTTTTCGCTACAATAAAACCGTGATCCTTTTCAAATGGATCTATCATTCCCCACTCCAATATCTTCCATCCAGCGTCGCAGAGTTTTTCAACCTCTTGCTCACATATTTTTTTCGGTTTCTCTGTGACATCTATACTTCTTGTTTTTATTGCGAGAAAAAGCACACCACCTTTTTTCAAAAACTCATCAGCATTTCTCATGGCTATTTCTGTTGCATCAGGCTGTGCTATATCCACGTAAAGCGCATCTACAGCTTCAACCCAGTAATATTCTTCTGGTTTTCTCGCATCTGCAAAGATAGGGGCAAGATTTTTTCTTTTTTCGCACACGGGTAAAAGTTCCTTGAAGCAGCGGTCGGAGAATTCAACGGCAAAAATAAAGCCGTTGCACAGTATGTCTGAGATATAAGAAACAGTGTAACCGTGAGCGGCACCGAGATAAAGCATTTTCCAGTTTCTTTTTTCAGGAAACGGAATTTTTGTAAAACCCTTTGCTATCGCTGCGGCAAGCTTCGAATGGAAAGGATTCCATTGTCTGTATTCAACTCCTTTTACGCGGAGAATTTTTTCATTGGAATATCTAAACCCCTTCACAAGGTTTTCTGTGTAAATTTCTCTGTCTTTTAAAAAAATTCCGGGGAATCTTTCGCGAAGCTTCATAAGAGCATGTGGAATTTCAAGCTTTAAATACCTTTCTCACTTCTTCAAATTAAAAGGTGCTTCCCCATGAAACCGGGAAAAGTTGAGAAATACATGCGAAAGAGAATAAAAGAAGACGGGGCTATACTGCTTGCGCTTATAGATCCTGACAAGCAGCCATTTGAAAAGGGCGCGAAAATGGCAGAAATAGCCTACGAATGCGGAGCAGATGTAATACTTGTTGGCGGTTCAATAGGTGCACAGGGAATAATTCTGGATAAGACAACAAAGCTGATAAGAGACAAAGTTGACATACCTATAGTTCTATTTCCGGGAAATATAGGTACGATAACGCCTTATGCTGACGCTATAGAGTTCATGTTTCTGATGAACTCTTCTGATGTTTACTGGCTTTCCACAGCACAGATTCAGAGCGCACCAGTTATAAAGAAAATGGGACTCGAAGTAATTCCAACCGCTTACATAATTCTCGAACCGGGCCAAGCCGCTGGCTGGGTTTCGCAGGCCAATTTAATTCCTCGCAATCGCCCAGATTTGGCAGCAGCAACCGCTCTTGCCGGCGAATATGTTGGTGTGCACATGATAGTCATGGACTCTGGTTCAGGTGCACCTGAGCCAGTAGCTCCGGAGTTTATAGCAACAGTAAAGAAATATATTTCCATACCTCTTATCTACGGCGGTGGTTGCAGAACACCAGAGCAGGTTAGAGAGTTTGTGAAAGCAGGTGCTGATGGTATTCAGATAGGAACAGCCTTCGAGCTCGTGGAAAAAGATGAGCAAAAAGCAAGAGAGAAAATAAAAGCCATGGTCAAAGCTGTAAAGGATGGCGGAGAGGAGAAAAAAACAAACGAAGAAAACAACAAAGAAAAAGAAAACATACACAAACCACTCATAAAGAAGCTTCCGAGATTTCTGAGGTTTTCATTCAAGAAAAAAGCAAATGGGAAGTAGAGTTAAGCACAACTCTATACTATCCTTGGTCCCTTGAAATACCCATCTTCTTTGTGCTGTGTATTTGCAAGCGCTACTTCGCGTGGTAAAGATTCGCGAGGTATATCTTCTCTCCATACATTTTCTATTTTGACTGGGTGAAATGCTGGCTCGCAATTTTCAGTATCAACTTCTCTTATTTTTGAAAAGGCTTTTTCTATTTCCTCAAGCTCCTTTGCAAATTTTTTAACTTCTTCATCGCTAAGCTCCAAACATGCGAGCTCTGCAACTTTTCTCACAAGCCCCTCGCTTATTTCCATGAAAAGGCTTATATATGCTGCGGAAAATAAAAACTTTATGCGATTAAGCATGCGCTTTTCTAAA